>JAUIKB010000317.1 GCA_030430975.1 Polyangia bacterium | reverse complement strand
TGACGACCACGACATGCACGACGTGGTGCTGGTGGGGGAACTGCTGGCCGTCGCCGCGATCGTCGTCTGCATACTATTTATCGTTGTGGATTTAGGGCGACCCGATCGATTCTGGCACATCATCCCGGGCATCGGCCGGTTTAACTGGCCGATCAGCATGTTGACCTGGGACGTCCTAGTGCTGAACGGCTACCTGGCGATCAATCTCCACGTCTGCGGGTACCTCTTGTACCAGAAGTTCCTCGGCAAGAAGCCACGCAAGCGCTGGTACGTACCGTTCGTCTTCTTGTCGATCGGTTGGGCGGTGTCGATCCACACCGTCACGGCGTTCCTATATAGCGGCCTCGGTGGGCGACCATTCTGGAACTCGGCGTTACTGGCTCCGCGCTTCATCGCATCAGCGTTTGTCACCGGCCCTGCTTTCGTCATTCTGCTCCTACAGGCGTTGAGGCGATTTGGCGGTCTCGAGATCAAGGACGGGCCGCTCCGAACGCTGCTGCGCGTATTGCGCATCACGATCCTCGTGAACTTGTTCATGTTCGGCTCGGAGGTGTTCACGGAGTTCTATACCGGCGGCTCTCATGCTAGCGCAGCGCACTATCTGTTCTTTGGTCACGCCGGCAAGTCAGCGCTCGTACCCTGGATCTGGTCGGCGGTCGTCCTGGGCATCGGCGCGGCTGGACTGATTCACTACGGCGATCTTGGCAAACGCATCGTTTGGCTAAACGTCGGTTGCGTGGCCGCGTTCGCCGGCGTGTGGATCGAAAAAGGCATGGGCCTGATCATCCCGGGCTTCGTTCCTAGCACGCTGCACGAAATCGTCGAATACGTCCCCAGCCTCGCCGAGTGGCAGATCACACTCGGCATCTGGGCGTTTGGTTTGATGGTGCTAACCGTGGGCCTCAAACTCGCCCACCCGATCCTGAGTGGCGCCCTCTCGCATCGCTCGCAACAGGAGAAGACTCCGTGAAACTGCGCACATGTGGACTGTTCATCGCTCTAGGATTAGTTTCCACAACGTCATTCGCCCAACCCTACGACGCAACCGCCGCGGCGCCGCCGCCGGCCGTTAGCAACGGTCCGATGCCGCTCGTCTGGCACGGTTCGTTTTTCACCCGCTTCGAACTCCGAGACGGCTACGATGAATTGGGTGTCTCTCGTGGACGCTTCCTCGAAGGGGACGCGACAGCCTTCCGCGCCCGTATGTCTGTAACGACGGCGCCCATCTCCGGCATCGGGGGACCCGATCTAGTCTTGCAGTTCACGCCGCAAGCCAGCGGCTTCCTGGGGTCCAGCGGCAACACTGTCAACGACTACGCGCTCGGCCTTCAAGAGGGCTACTTACGAATTCAGGATGACGGCTACGCGCTCGACGTCGGACGAATTGAGTTGAACTACGGCGACGCGCGCCTGATCGGCAACCTCGACTGGCACCAGTCGGCGCGCTCCTTCGACGGTCTACGGCTGCGCGTGGAGCCGGGCGCGGACGTCGTCATCGACGCGTTTGTGACTCAGCTCGGTGAGGGCCTCGGTCGCACGAGCGCGGATCACTTCGCCGGTGGTGACACGTACTTCTATGGCGTGTACGCGATGCTCGGTCCGGCGATTTCAAAACGGCTGGACTTCGATTTGTACACCTTAGGCCAATCGTTCGGCACTGACGAGGCGCTGGCCGACCCCAACACGCCAGGCGCAACCGTCCGTCGCTCGGCGGCGTCCGAGGTGACCTTCGGCGCGCGTGCCAAGCACACCGTCAAAGTCTTCGACTACGGCGTCGAAGCCGGTCTGCAGGTTGGACAGCGGCCCGCCGTCGAGCAACCCGTCGACGTACTCGCTTATCAAGTCGACGGCGAGATCGGCGCGAGACCCGTCACACAGCTACGCCTGGCACTCGGCGGCAGCTACGCCAGCGGCGACGATCCGACGACTACGGACAAGGACGAAGGCTGGAACGAACTGTACCCCACGGGGCACAAGTTCCTCGGCCTCATGGATATCATCGGGGCCCGCCGTAACGTTGGCGAGGCACGCCTAGGTGCTCAACTTCAGTTCACGCCGAAGGTCAAAGCAACCAGCGCCAGCCATCTGTTTTGGCGCGTCGAAGGCCCTCCCCCTGAGACCGGTTTCGCGGGTGGTGAAGTGGATACGAATCTCATCTATCAATGGTCAAAGAACCTGAGCTTGCGCGGGATGTACGCTGTCTTCGCGCCGGGCGCGACGTTCACCGCCGAGCGACTCGCGCACTACGTGGAGATTCAACTCACGGCCAATATGTAGCAACACTCAAACCGCGCACGCATCAATCCTCCACTGTCAAATTTCCGGTCTCGAAAAAATCAACCGCACCCGAAGTCAAGTCATACATCCCTCCGACCAGGGCGATCCGTCCCGAGTCGAGCAGTTCACGCAGAGTCGAGCTCTCCGAGCGAATCCTCTCCATTCGTGTGCACGACGTTGCGGCGGGCGACAGCGTCGACAGCCGCTCGTTTCTCGTCAGCCGGTGCATCCGCGGCAGGCAAGTCGCTTTCGTCAACCGAGAGATTCCCGGATCGCCAAAGTATCGACTCAACACAACATTGACTCCTTGGGTCATCGGACCATAGTATTGACTCAATACTATTATCTGGAGAATCGCCCATGTCCCGTTCGCTGCTGACCGCCGCCGACCGCTCAACGCTCGCTCCAAACTGGAACGTCCAACAGTGGTTCAACGCCGACGACGGCTTGAGCCTGCAGCAGCTGCGCGGCCGCGTCGTCGTGCTGCACGCGTTCCAGATGTTGTGCCCAGGCTGCGTTTCACACGGCGTGCCTCAGGCCGCTCGAATCCGCGAGACGTTTTCGCCCGAGCGCGTGGCGGTCGTCGGCCTTCACTCCGTATTCGAGCACCATGCCGCCATGACGCCGATAGCCCTCGAAGCGTTTCTGCATGAATATCGCGTGACCTTCCCGGTGGGCGTGGACACGCCGGGCACCGACACGACCACACCCGTGACGATGGCAACCTATCGCTTCCGCGGAACGCCCACCCTCGTGCTCATCGACGCCGTTGGCCGGCTCCGTGCACACCTGTTCGGCCGAGCTGAGGACCTCATAGTCGGCGCCGCGGTCGCAACCCTGGTCAGCGAGGCCGATCGCGGCAGCGCGGAGATCTCGTTTCATCCCGCCGACGCTACCGGCTGCACGACGGGTGCCTGCTCAGCGTAGGCTGTGGGAATCCCTGTGTGACCCAACGATCCGTTCGACGTGCGTCTTAACGACCGCTAAGCGGACCACGCTATCGCTCGAACGCGCCCACGTCGGGCAAGGCGCCGCTGGGACGCACAAAGCCACGCTGGTCGAACATCAGTGTCGAGTTGGGATCGCCCTTCTCGAGCGCCGGACTCGTGGGGTCCAAAAGGTACGTATCCGTCGGACCGCCATTGTTGGCGAGCGGGAGCAGTTCACCCGCTCTGCAGGCGTCGCGACACCACGCAACGGTTGGGCTTCGTCGAAACAGACCCCACCGCTCGGTCCGGGGCCGGCACTGGTACCGCAACGCCCCACCCAGCAAGTTCCCCGCGCGTATTATCGGGCTGGCGGGCATGCACTGATCGGCCGCGCTGGCCGGTCGAACTGCTGCTCCTACCGCTTCAACACCAAGTCATGCTGCCCATCGTTCATGATCAGCGTCACCTCGGGCTTCAGCGTATAGCGCACCGTCATCCCATCGAGCGGCCCGCCCACCAGGCGCAGCCGACGCGCGCCCTCGCTCGGCTTGAGCGCGACCAGCCGCGCGCTCCACTCGCCGACGTCCATCAGCAGCTCCTTCGGACGCTGGGTCACCACGACGGGGCCGAGCTTCGGATGCCGATAGCGCCCGGCTAGCTCGCGCGGCGGCTTCGTAGTGTCGATCTTGGCTTCGGCCTCTTGAATCAGGCGCGCGGTTTCCGACCGCGCCTTGTCAAACTTCGCGCGCACCTTGAGATCCTTGTCGAACAAAAGCTCGATCATGCGTCCGATCGCCCCGCGCAGAACGCCGCCGTTGGGGCTGCGGTTGGCCACCACCAACAACCCTACATTCAGGTCCGGAAAGAACACGACCTGGGTATTGAAGCCGAACGTGCCCCCGCCGTGCCCGATCGTGCGCAAACCGTGACTCTTACCGATAACCCAGCCGAGGCCGTAGGCGCCCTTATCGCCTGCTTTGACTCCAGGCGTCTGCGTCACACCCAGGTTCTTCTCACTTACGACTCGCTCGCCGTCCTGGGCTACACCGCGCTTGAGCTGCAGCTGAATGTACTTCGCCATATCCGTCGCCGTCGACCACAGCGCGCCCGCCGGCGCGACCGGGTCGACGAAACTCTCCTGCTCAAGCGGCACGACCTCCGTCGCTGAACGCACTTTGCGGTGCGGCACCGCGTAGTTGCCGCGACGTTTGACCGCGGCCCGCGACAGCATCGACGACGTCATCCCGATCGGCGTGAGCACGCGCTTCTTCAACGCCGCCGTGTAAGCGCGATTCAGGTCACGCGTCTTCGGCTCGGCGAGCTGCGCGGCGATATAGCCACCGGCACCCGTCAGCTGATTATTGTACTGAAACGTTTCGCCGAACTCAGTGGTCGGGGCCAGCTTCGCCAGGTTCGTGAACAGATCACCCGGCCTGCTCTTGGCGAACTCGAACACCAGACTGAAATCGTCCCGCGGCAGCCCCGTGCAGGCACAGAACAGGTGGCGCATCTTCAGCTGCGACGTCGCCTCGGCGTTCGCCAGCTTGAACGACGCGCGGTGCTTTGTGACGGCGTCGTCCCAGTCCAGTTTGCTATCGTCGGCGAGCGTCGCCATCAGCAGCGTGGAGAACGACTTCGTGACCGAACCGATCATGAATTGGGTGTCGGCGTCGACCGGCTTACCGCCCGCTTTGCGCACACCCAAACCGCGCGCCTCGACGTGGTCGCCCTCGACGATCGCCATCGCCACCCCGGGCACCTGCGCCTGCGTGCGTAGCTCGTCGACAAAGGCGAACAACTCGTCGCGCTTGGCGTCGGTGAGCGGCTTCATGTCGGCCGGCTTCAGTTCGAGCTTCTTGACTCCCTTGAGCTCGACGCTGCCTATTAGCCGATGCAGCTCCGCCTGACGCCGGCTCACGTCCTTCATCGGACCGCTCACCACCATCACGACCGCGAGCTCGCCCCGGCTGCGCGCGATGATCTGCGCTAGCTGCGACTGGTCGTCGTTCACGAACGTCGCCACCCGCACCTCGTCAAATACGTCATCCCCGGGCGACGACGTCCGCGCGCGCTCCTTATGCGCGATCTTCCGACGCTTGATCGTCGCGTCGACGGCCTTGTCGAGATCGTCTTCCTGCACGATCCGAAGCGTCAACACGACGGTTCCGTCCGGATCAACGAAGCGCTCCGCGCCATCCTTCGACTCGCGCGTCCAGCCCTTCGGCACCTTGATCAGGTACTCCGGCGCCGACTTGGCTTGCGGCTCCGGCGCGGCGGACGCGGCCGGCACGGCCGCGGGCGGAGGCGGCGCGGCTGCTGCCTGCTGCGGACTTCCGCCACAGGCGCCGAGACCGAGCGACGCGACAAGAATTGAAGAGGACAGCTGGAATCGATACGCAATCTGCATGGTGAGCAGTCGCGGGACTACTCGGATTATTTCACCCCGCCCAGCGAAACCTGGAGTTGAACTGCGGGGACGCGTAAACCAGTTCACGGGACGTGAGTTACACCCGACTTACTGCGGGGACGCATAACCAGTTCACCGAACGTCGATGCAGCCAAAGGCACAGCGTGGCGCGCGGGGCTGGTACCTACTTCGAGCTCACGTGGTATTCCGCGGGCGGCGCTGTTAGTGCTTTGGACTTGGAGGGTCGAACGACAATGCAATTCGTGGGCCACGGCGACGCGCTCCGAAACACCGTCCAGGCGGTCGACACGCGCTTTCCAGCGCCTGCGCATCCCACCCCGCGCGAGGACGTCGTTGAGTAACTGGAACAGGCAGAGCGTCCTCGAGCACATCGCGAGCAACGCAACTCTCACCGCAGTTCTCGACCACGTCCGCAACAACGCCGATGGCGACGCCGCCCACGACGTCGATCACGTGCTGCGCGTCGCCGTGTGGACGCTGCGCATCGGTGGCGCCCACCTCGATCCAAACGCCGCCATCGCCGCGGCGCTCCTGCACGACATCGTCAACCCGCCCAAAAACTCACCGCTTCGCTCCCGAGCCAGCCAGCTCGCCGCCGACCACGCGCGCCAGCTCCTGACGGAACTCTCCTTCCCGAGCGCTCACATCGAATCGGTGTGCGACGCGATCCGCGACCACAGCTACAGCCGTGGCGCCACGCCAGAGCGCCTGCTCGGCCGAGCACTCCAAGACGCCGACCGTCTCGAGACCCTGGGCGCGATCGGACTGTTCCGCGTTGCCGCCACCGGGGCCCGTATGGGCGCGCGGTTCTTCGACCCCGACGACCCGTGGGCCGAACGCCGCAAACTCGACGACCTAAAATACACCGTCGACCACTTCTTCACGAAACTGCTCAAGCTCCCGGAAACCCTCACGACAGAAGCCGGTCGCACCGAAGCGCGGCGCCGCGCGCAACTCCTACAAGCCTTCCTCGACCAGCTCGCCACCGAACTCGATTGAACTACGGGCACAGGTGAAGAAATTCACAGCACCTCGCCGCCCTGCTGCGACGCCGCCAGACCCGACGCGCCACCGCATCAACCCGACCGCCTAAGCCGTAAACGCAGCCCCGCCCGTCGGCGATAGATACAAGTGCAGCGAGCGACCCGCCACCCACAGCACGTCAAAGAAATCGCTGGCCAACGCGCCGGCGAACTCCATCCCTTCCGGCGGCCGTCGGATCTCACCAGCAGCCGGCGGCAGCCCGC
>JAUIKB010000316.1 GCA_030430975.1 Polyangia bacterium | reverse complement strand
TCGGACCCCGACTACCGAACCGAAACCCGACTCCCGGTCCCCGGCTCTCCCCGGGACGCAGCCGCCCGGAAATCCCGGGAAGATGATCCGGCATGTGTAGCCCTCGGCCTGGCGGCACTCGGTATCGTTCATGCACGGCGGTGCGCAGAACATGCCGGTGATCGAGGGTCCGCCGCCGGACGAGCTGGTCGTGATACAGGCGGCGCGCGGGCCGCATTCGTCGGTCCCGCCACCGTCGCGTCCACACGGCTTTGAACAAAACCCACCGGGAAAACTCACCAGTGGTCCGTTTTCGGGGAAACACTCGGCGTCGGCGGGCACGGTGCAGTCGGCGTTGGTCACGCACGGCGCGCCAACCTGACCGCTGCCGGTGGATGCGTCCGGGACACCCGTCGTTCCGGCGGTGCCCGCGCCGGAAGTCCCGGCGCCGCCGCCCGTCGACGCTCCACCGACACCTCCAGGCGTCCCGGTGCCGGTGTCGCCTCCGCCCGCGGAACACGCCAGCGCCAGCGGCGCGACCAGCGCCGCGCCAGCGGCAACGCGCAACGAGCGCGCGATCAAAACCCGTGCTCCACAGTGTTCACTGAATTGCTCTTGGTCTTCCACGTCAGCGTCCGAATTCGCTCTTTGACGCACTCCGCGAGTTTGTCGTTCTTGGGCTTGGTCGTCACGTCGATGCCGACAGCTTTGCCATTCCAAACCGCAACCTTCATGTTCCAGTTCTGCTTCTCGCCGGGCTTGCAAGGCGCGTAGAGCTTGAAGTCTTTGAGCGGTGCCGCGAGCGTCTGCGGATCGATGTTCTCTCGTGAGCTCCCGTCGGGTACCGCCGCACGCGCTTCAGCGACGCTAGCGTTCTCGGGGAATTCCGGAACTGCAGCCTCCGGTTCGGGTTCGGGTTCGGGTTCGGGTTCGGGTTCCGGCTCCGGCTCGGGTTCGGGTTCCGGCTCGGGTTCGGGTTCCGGTTCAGCCGGCTCATCCGGCGTCACGGGTTCGGGAGGTGCACCGCCACAGGCCGTGGCGGCGATGAATACACTCGCGATCGCTGCCGATATCCAAGCTCTCATGACGGGATGGTATCAAAGACATCGGGTCATGAAGCTAGCAATCTACATGTCAGTGGTCTTGGCGATCGGGTGTCAGAGCGGGCCGCCATGTCCGGCCGCGGCGCCGCCATCGCGCCGGTCCGCGCCGTCATCGGTCCCAACCTCTGATGCACCGCGGCAGGCTCCCACACCGCCGCTAGCCTATGTCATCACACCGGTCCTCAACGAATCGCCGCGCCTCGACGTACAAGTGACCACGAGACAGCCGATCCACCGGTGGCGCGCTCCGCTGGCGGACGCGAGCGCCCTCACGGCCCAGGACCAAGCGGGTGATATCCGTACAACAATAAAGAACGGGCAGCTCACGCTCGAGCGCCCCCCCAAGCCACCCCTCACGCTCCGCTACAGTGTTCGCCCGACCGGCAAGCAACCGGACCGCTTCACGCTCGACGTCGGAAAGACCTGGTTCGGCGGCGCGCAAGTGCTCGCAACGCCGCTCAGCGATGCGCCGACGGAAACCACTATCGAGCTACCCAGCAAGGCATTCGGCGAATTGGCACGCAGCACGTCGAGCTTCGCCCAGTCGGATCGCCAGACGATGACGCTGACGGCCACCGCGCTGCAACGCTCGATGTTCGTGGTCGGACAAATCGGGATCGGCTCGCTAGTCGGCCCTGAGGGCAAGGACTACGCGAGCTGGCTTGGCTACACCGCGTTCGATCCACGCTCTGCGCTCGCCGAAGTCGCAGCATTCCGCAGCGGCGCGCGTCAGTACTTCGGTCAGCTGGTGATGCGTCCGATGACCGTGCTCACGCTGGTTTCGCAGCGGTCCACGTTCGACGTCGAACGAATCCCTCAAAGCATCGTGGTTCGCTTAGGGATGGCTCAACCGTGGTCGGCCCCGCTACGCCTCGCCGTCGCGCACCAGACGCTGAAGGAATGGATTGGCGGGGAACTGTTCATGGCGGCCGAGCCGCCGGAGCGCGCGGTGTGGTTCAACGAAGGATTCGCTCGTCACTTGGCATGGCGGCTGTTGGCGGAGTTTGGGCTGATCACCGCTAGCGAAGCGGCGCGCGCCATCGAAAACCTCATCGGCGTAGCTCTGACCGGTGACGGCGCCGGACTCGCCGCAGCTCAACTGCCCGCCCGTGCTCCCAAGACCGCAGCAGCCGAACTCACCGCGCGCGGGGCTCTGTACGCAGCGCTGCTCGACGCCGACCTGAAACGTTCCAAAACTTCGACGGACAACGCGAAGCAGCGCGGCGTGTCGGAGGTGCTGCGGCAGCTGTTTCGACACGTGCGTAAGAACCCCGGTCCGATCTCAGCTGAGCTGTTCGCAAGCACCGTCCGAACCGCCCTCGGGACCGCCGACTCCCGCTGGGAAACGGTCGTCAACCAAGGCTCAGTTCCGTCGCTGGCCCCGACCCTTGACGCCTGCTTGCAATCTCGAACCACGAGCTACGCCGTGTTTGGGCTCGGTTACACTACCGACTCACAAAACAAGATTACCAACGTGAGAAAAGGTGGCCCAGCTGAACGAGCAGGCGTGAAGCCTGGTGACGTAGTTACCAAATCCGTCTACGAACCCGGGAACGCTGATCGCAGGGTCGTCCTCACCACGACCCGCGCTGGCACGCAGCGCGTGTTCCAATACAAGCCGGTGACCTCCACGGTGCGTGGCCCGGGCGCAACGCTGCGCAAAGGTGTCGACGAAACCAAGTGCTTCGGCCGGCGCTAGGCGAGGTTCTCGGAGCGACTCGGCGACGTGAGCACCGTCAACAGGATGATCAGCGGATTGTCGTATTCGATGCGCCAAACCGGCCAGCCCCGCTCGCAGTAAAATACACACAGAGCTCCGTCGGGAGCGCGAAAGATGAATGCCCGCATGGCCCCCGTTCGACGGGACGCCGACCCAGTTGCGTGAAAACACCTCGCACCGTTAAACCAGAGGTCCCACGCTCACCCGCTCGAATCCTATGCTATGCCCGCCTGCACGCGCCCGTAGCTCAGCTGGATAGAGCTGTGGACTTCTAATCCACCGGTCGCTGGTTCGAATCCAGCCGGGCGCGCCGTCAACGCCGACTGCCGTTCGCGAGCGCTAAGGCCCCAGGTGCACGCCCGCCTCGCCCGCCTCGACGCGACCGATACGGCAGCCCGTAACACCCCGCTTAGCGAGACGCCCGATCAGCGCGTCGGCATCGCTCGCGGGCAAGCTGATCAGCAAGCCTCCCGACGTTTCCGGACAAAGCGCGACGTCTCGTAAGCCCGCCGCCAGCTCGTCGCTCGCACTGAAAGCGTCACCGACGTAGCGCTCGTTGGCCCGAGCGCCACCGGGCACCATGCCCTCGGCGGCGAGTTCGCGCGCAAGCTGCAGCAGCGGTAGCTCACCTGCGGTCAACACGAGCCGGCATTCGGACGACCGAGCCATCTCCCAGGCGTGGCCGACTAGGCCGTTGCCGGTGACGTCGGTACATGCGTGCACCGTCCCTTCCTTAGCGGCCAGCATCGCGTCGCGGTTCAGCCGCGCCATGCTCTGAGCGGCCGGCAGCATCTCTTCGTTTGAGATCCGCTCGCTTTTGAGCGCGGTCGACAGCACGCCCGTGCCCAGCGGCTTGGTCAACACGAGCGCGTCGCCCGGCCGCGCTCCCTGGTTCGCCCAAACGCGCTCGGGGTGCACGAGTCCGGTCACCGACAGACCGAATTTGAGCTCGGGATCCCGCACCGAGTGCCCGCCGGCGAGGATCGCTTTGGCCTCAGCGACCTTCTCACCGGCGCCCAGCAAGATCTCCTGTAGGACCTCGATCGGTAGTTTATCGTTCGGAAAACATACGATATTCAGAACGGTCAACGGCTCGCCGCCCATCGCGTACACATCCGACATGGCATTGGCCGCCGCGATCGCGCCAAACATACGGGCGTCATCGACGATCGGTGTGAAAAAGTCGACCGTCTGCACCAAGGCTTGTTCGGCGTTCAGACGCACCACTCCCGCGTCGTCGGCATGCTCGATTCCGACGATCAAGTCCGGGTGTGCCGCTCGCACCACCGGAAGAACTTGACCCAGTACCTCCGGGCCCAGCTTGGAGGCTCAACCGGCTGAACAGCTAAACGAGGTGAGTCGATAATCGGTCATCCAGGCCTCCTTTCCTTCTGGGGTCAGCGTGTAACAGGTCGAAATGACTGCGCGTGGTCGCAGTAGACCACGAGCGTCGCTCAAGCCACCGGAAATGATGAACAGGAACCATAGATAGCCTTGTTTTCAGCCCGTTCAGCGCTTGTGTTAACATCGTCTAAGCGGCGCGCACCGAAGCGGCTGGAGGTTCAGATGGCTATACGTTCAAAGTTCTTTTCTGGGATCAAACTCGGATTCTGCATCGCGTGTGCGGCGCTTATCGCTTCCGCCTGTGGGGAGACGTCCGAGGGGGCCGTCGACGGCAGCGGCGGCGACGCGGGAAGTGGCGGGAGCGCGGGCAGCTCGACCGGCGGCAGCTCGACCGGCGGCAGCTCGACCGGCGGTAGCTCGACCGGCGGTAGCTCGACGGGCGGTAGCACCGGTGGCGTCGGAGCGGCCGGCGCGGGAGGTATGCCGGGCGGTTCAGGAGGAACGGGCGCGACCGCGGGAACGAGCGGCAGCGGCGGCAGCGCCGGTGGTTCGAACTGCGGCGCTCCGGGACAGCAGTGCTGCTCGGGTGATCAATGCGACTCTGGATCACTGTGCGATCAAGGTCAGTGCTTCGCATGCGGTGGACCGGGCCAGCAGTGTTGCGCAGACGACAGCTGCAGTAGCGGCTGCTGCGTCAGCGACATCTGTCTTGCGGACGGGGCGAGCTGCGGCGGAAACAACGGCGTGTGCATGAACGGCGCCTGCGCCAACTGTGGTGCGAGTGGCCAAAGCTGTTGTCCCGGCGACATATGTCAGTCGGGGCTGGCCTGTGAGGGCTTTCCCGGCAACCGCCAATGCGAACCGTGCGGCGGCGACGGCGAGGCGTGTTGCCCGGGCGACGTCTGTTCAAACGGCGTGTGTGTCGGCACCTTCAATCCTACGTGCCGGACCAACTGCGGCGACGCAGGTCAACCCTGCTGCGGCGCGGGATCCTGTTCGGACGGTAACCAGTGTCGGCAGGGTAACTGCGTCGCCTGTGGAGCACTTGGTGAAGCATGCTGCAGCGGGTTCGGACCCGGCAGCGGCCAAGACGAATGCGACCCGGGGCTCGGGTGCCTCAACGACCAGTGCGCTGACTGCGGCGAGCCCGGCGAGCCGTGTTGCGACGCTGGCATTGGCAGTGACGGATGCCCCGGACAGCAGAACGACTGCAACAACGGCATGTGTGAGGGCATGATCTGCGGCCAGATCGGGCAGCCGTGCTGCACCGGTGGCCCCAATGTAGACGAGTGCAATGGCTTCCGCGTCGTGTGTGACAGCGGGCAATGCACCTCGTGTGGCAGCTCGGGCGAACCGTGCTGTAGCTTCGGCGGCCAAGATATCTGCCTGCCGCCGTCTCAGTGCAACGCGGGCACCTGCAGCTAGCGGGCGCTCGTCACTTTCGGCCGAACGTGCGATCGAGCACGGCGGAGTCGTGAAGCGTCACGACTTCGCCGGAGTGCGTCTCGTCCACCACATCGACGACCAAGATCGTCGCGTCGTCGTGGGCGTGAGCGTATTGGCTCAGTATCGCGCGTGCGGCGACGTCAACCTCGCCGAGGCGTTCCTCTTCGGTTCCCAAAAACCGACTCGAAATGCCGTCCGTGAACAGCAACATCCGGCCCGGCTGAAGGTCGACGCTAAAAGGCCTCAGCTTGCGTACGCGCTGCCCCAGAATTCCGTCGGACAGCATCGCTGGTACGCGCATGCCTACTGCACGCATCGCGACGTTGCCGACGCCGCACCCCTCAAGGCGCCCAGTGTGCTCGACTGACACCGCCAGCGCGGCGGCCCCACGCGTACCGCGCAGCTCTCGATGTAGCAGCTCGATCTGCGCTTCCGCCGTTGTGATCGGCGCCTGCAGCAAGAACGCCCGAGCCTGATCCGCAACATCGGCTGCGCGGGCGCCATGGCCCAACACGTCGACGACCACCATCATCGTTCGTTCGGCGTCACCGCGGACGACGAACAGGTCGCCGCTCCGCGTTTCACCGACGCAGGGCGATGTGAACCCCGCGACCTCAAATCTCACAACTGGACCTCGGCCTCGACCCGAGTACCGCTCTCCTTTGTATCTATGTCGAATTTCAGCGATAATCGCTTGATACCCCGCAGCCCAGCGCCCAGGCCGGTCTTGCTGCGGTATCGCCCGCTCATGATCTCTTCAAGGTTAGGTATACCCGGTCCAGAATCGGTGCTTGTAACGTAGGCGCGCTTCGCTTCAGGCTCGATGCGGATTTGGAGCCTGCCTTCCCTGGCGTAGTGGACCAAGTTGCGTGCCAGCTCGCTGACGATCGTCGTTAGTTTCTGCCGGGCAAAGCGGTCGGCCCCCATCTGGTCACACAAGGACCAGCTGGCGCGACGCGCCTCACCGATGTCGTCTTCGTCGTGAATAGGCAGATCAACCGGTCGGATGTCTTCGGCCGGATCCGACAGGCGACGTAGCTGCTCTTGAAGCTGAGCCAGCTTGCCCGGATCGACGAAGAGGCGTGACCCCGTCTCCAAAGCCTGAGCGACTCGCCTTAGTTCGGTGCGTTCCAACGTGCCCGGAGTCAGCCCGCAGCGGCGCAGCGACCGGCTCAGCACACTCCGCGCAAGAATCGGCGACATGTACGCCGACAAGACTTGCAGCAGATCGTCGTGTGGGGACGCCATGAACCGCCTACTATGTTATTGCGCCGCCGCCAGATGGCTATCCCTTTC
>JAUIKB010000315.1 GCA_030430975.1 Polyangia bacterium | reverse complement strand
CGTCTGGACTAGCACCTCGCCAACATGTGCTCCGCACATGCACTTGCATCGGTTTCGAATCCTTCCGGGCGCGGCTCGTTGCTCGCCTCCTAGCAGCGAAAGCGCTGCCCCGGCTGGACGACACGCGCGCTCTCGACTGGTGGCACCAACACGCACTCGTCGGTAAAGTCTTGCATGCCCTGGACCAATGACCTTTCAGGTAGTCCTGTGCGGCTGCTGCCAATCGACAGCTGCCTCGTGGAGGAGCCTCCGCGTTCGCTGCAGATCAGCGCCCCTCAAGGCGTCGACTGGTTCGCCGGAAGCGGAAACAGGTGGTTGGCCACGCGTGGTGAGGGCCCGGAGTGCGAGCTGCTGGTGACCGGTGCTAGTGGTTGGCTCGATACAGGCTTCCGAGGCCGGGCCCGTCTAGTCCCCAACGGAAACGGTGAAGCCTTATTCATCAGGGACAGCATCGTATGGTCGCTGACGCTGGAAGGCGACACGCCGCGGCTATCCGCTCTCGCTCGGGTAGAAGGCGTACGGGCGGCGACACGCCTGAACGCCCACATCGTGTTGCTGAGCTCGCCTAACGTCCTGTCGCTGTTTGACGGCGCGCATATCGTCGGCGCCTGGACGCTTGGAAAGGGGGATTTCGAGGGGCTGCGAACTCTTCATGGTGGCTCGCTACTGCTCGCTACTGAGACCACCTGGACTGACGACGGTACGGAAGCTCAAACCCTGCACGTGCTCTTTCCGAGCACCGAAACGATCCGTCGCGTGGCTTGCTTACGTCCGGATGGGGACGTCCCAGAAGAGGAGCGGATGCTCGGAATCTCGAGTCAAATCACAACGCTGTTCCAGAGTTCCGACGGTGCCGTCTCTTGCGCCCAGCCGCTGCCTCCAGACACCCTGGCCGGAGACCAAGGCTTCTTGCGCTTGGAAGGCCTCGCAGAGATCTCGGCGGGTGACGGGGAAGCGTTGACACCGACCGCGATGCCAACGATCACGCTGGATGGTCTACCGGAGCTGCCGCCAGCTCAGCCGTTCGGGGACACGAAGACACCGGCTCCGCGCAGGGATGGCTTCGTCGATGTGTTGATCGAGCGGCTGAAAGAAGGCGGCAGACGGTCAGAGCCCCGAACCGAGGTGATGGAACTAGTCGCCGGGCCTATGCCGGACGAGCTCCGAGCATTGCTGCAGACGTGGGCGCACTTCGACGTGTCGCCGACCGTCTTTGAGAGCATCGACTGGTGGCTTGCGGAGCCTTGCCGCGACGACCGACTGCGCGGAAACGCCAAGACCGCATTCCGCTTGGGTACTATGGCCAACGGGCACCCCTACGTAGCGCAGGTCTTCGCCGACGGTACGGCCACATTCGTCAACCTCGACGACGAGGGCTGTGAGTACTTCGCCTCCTCGTCCCTAAACGATCTTCTCAAGACTCTAGTGGAACGGGAACGGAGCAAAGGAAACCTGACGATCTTCGACAATGTCGATCGGAGCGATTCGCTCGGCTGATGGGTATCCGATGATTCGACCCTCCGGACCGGTGCGTTCAGGAACTCAGTCGTCGAGCAATCTCGGTCAAGACACGTGGCTCCGCGATGGAGCATCTTGTCGACTCAGCTATGCATGAAGCGACGAGCCCTTTTGAAGCGCAGCGCCTAGGACGCGTGATGGAGTTTATCCAGCGTCATCTCTCCGAACCGCTCAGCGTAGAACGGCTCAGCCGGGTTTCAGGACTCTCGCCGTTCCATTTCCATCGGCGCTTTCGCGCTTACGCCGGCGTTAATGTCGCCAGATTGATCGGCCTGCTGCGCCTTCGACGCGCGTCATATCAACTCGCGTTCCAGCCGCGCGCGCGAATCATCGACATCGCGTTGGACGCGGGCTTCTCCAATCCAGAATCATTCACGCGAGCCTTCAGGCGCGCGTATGGGCAGACGCCTTCAGCTTTTCGAAACCAGCCGGATTGGCACAGTTGGCGGCATCGCCAGCCGCCGCAGATATCTAGGAGACAAGACCCGATGAACGTCCAGGTGATTCACTTCGAGCCCACGACCGTCGCCACACTCGAGCATCGCGGATCGCCAGCTTCGCTGATGTCGTCCGTGGCGCGGTTCATCGAGTGGCGTAAGAGCAGCGGTTTATCACCCATCGCTACGAACGCGACGTATGGGATTCCTCGCTCCGGTCCCGAGACTGCCCCGTCAGAGTTTCGTTGGGACATTTGCGGGGAGGTTCAAGGAGACGTGCCGAGTAATCCGCACGGCGTGGTCCGGAAGGTCATCCCCGGTGGGAGGTGTGCCGTCACCGAGCACGTGGGTTCGACTGACCTGCTCACACACACCGTACGACAGCTGCAAGCCGAATGGCTTCCCGGCAGCGGCGAGCGGCTGGGCGACCATCCGTGCTTCTTCGAATACGTTCGACGCGTGCCCGCCGTCGCGGAGCATGAGCAGCTGACGCGGGTATACCTTCCGCTAGCGGCCGATTAGTGCGGAACATCCACGGCCGGTGACGGTCTAAACCACGTGGCCAACGTAAGCGAAATCCCCGCCGTTCCTCACGGCTCAGTAACGCGCTTCTTCGCACTCACATTCGCCATAACTTGGACGCTGCAGGCACCGGCTGTAGCCGCTCAGCGCGGATGGCTACCCGGTCCGGACGGCGCGTACATGCCGTTGGCGGCTCTGGGGATCTTCGGGCCGCTGTGCGCTGCGACCGTGCTCACAGCCAAAGAGGGGGGCCGCCAGGCGCTGGCACAGCTGTTCGGCGGACTTCTCAAGTGGCGGGTCGGCTGGCACTGGTACCTCGTGGCGCTGCTCCTACCGGGTATTCTTCTAGCCGGCGCGCTCGGCTTGTTGCGCCTGGCAGGCCGCACTGGGGATGTGTTGCTGACGACAACCGCCTCCGCCGTCGCAGTCGCTGGCGTCATCGCCGTCGCCGAGGAGATCGGTTGGCGTGGCTTTGCGCTGCCGCGCCTGCAGAAGCGAGTCGGACCGATCGCCGCTAGCGGAGCGATCGGCGGGCTCTGGACGCTCTGGCACATCCCGATGTTCCTAGGGGCAGGCGTGCAGCTCGCACTGCTGCCCGTGATGCTTCTCTATTTTGTCGGCGGGAGCTTCGTGTTCACTTGGATTAACAACCGGACCGGCTCGTTGTTGCTCGTCGTGCTCGCACACGTGGGTGCGCACCTGAACAACTCTCACGCGGCGCTACCCGGTGATGAGCTACCCGTCGTGGTTCACGCTATCATCTACGCGGCGCTCGGCATGCTCGTGATGCGCGCTCAGCTGCGAACGGGTGGGCGTGGGCATTCCGCTTCGTCGCAGCGCGCTACCGATGCCCAGCCATACACCGACGTGGAAACCGACCCACAGCAGCTAGGCGTGTCGCAGCTCCGGCGCGCAGGCTAGCAACCTGCAGACTCAGCTCGGTACCACGCGCTTCGCCCGACGCCTCGCCGTGATCGCGTCACGCCTCTGGGCCGACGTCCAGGATGCTGTAACCACCGCCGCGCTCGTCTTTCTTGATGATCAGTAGCTCGTCGTCCGCAGCGGCTTCGAGCATGCGATTGAAGCTTCGGAAGCCGTGGTAGCTCTCCGAAAAGTTGGGCTGCTTTCGCATGATGGCTTGCTTGATCATTGAGCCCCATACGGTACCGGCCGCGTCCCGCAGCATGCGTTCGGCCGTATCCACGATCAGATCCAAGCCTTGGGTTTGCCGTTCGGACAAGCTGCGCTCGGTCTTCGGTCCGCTTTGACGCTTTGGCCTCGGCTTACGCGGCCGTGCCGGCTTTGCCTCGCGTACCAGGTCATCGTAGTAAACGAATTCGTCACAGATGGACACGAGCAGATCGCTCGTCGAGTTTTTCACACCAACGCCGAGGACGAGCTTGTCGTTCTCGCGGAGCTTGCTGACCAGTGGCGAGAAGTCACTGTCACCGGTTAGCAGAGCGAACACGCCGACGTGGGGTTTGGTATGGCAAAGGTCGAGGGCGTCCACGACCATCCGGATATCCGCGGAGTTCTTCCCGGACATCGACACGTGCGGGATTTCGATCAGCTCGAACGACGCCTCGTGTAGCGCCTTCTTATCTTTCTTGTATCGGGTCCAGTCGGAATAGGCTCGACGTACCACGACGTTGCCGCGGTCCAGCAGCCGGGTCAGCACCAGACCGATGTCGAACTGAATTCGCGCGTCCTTCGCTCCGAGAGCGATGTTCTCGTAGTCGGCAAACGCCGCGATGGTGGGTGTGTCTCTGTCGCGCATAGCGGGTTCCAGCCTTGTACCGGCTGCGGCCGGCGAAAGAAACCGTGGCCTGCCACCATCGCGAAGCACCCACGACAGTGCACGGATTCGCCGGAAGACGTTCCTTGGCGTGGGATTGCGCGTTCGGAAATCCGCGCTTAGTCGCGTATCACCGCTGCGACGCGACCTCAGGTAGAGTCTGGCAATGCCCCGCAGACTCA
Organism: Polyangia bacterium; assembly: GCA_030430975.1. Taxonomy (GTDB): domain Bacteria; phylum Myxococcota_A; class Polyangia; order Polyangiales; family Polyangiaceae; genus JAUIKB01. The sequence goes on along the minus strand of JAUIKB010000315.1, from coordinate 2,435 downwards.
CCATCGGCGTCCTGGGTGCGGGTTCGATCGGCTGCTTCGTCGCCGCCCGACTCCTCGCCGCCGACATCGCCGATGTGGTGCTCGTCGGTCGTCCGCGCATCCGAGACGAGATCGCAGCTCACGGCCTGACGGCGTCTGATTTCGACAGCGAACCCCTGCATATCGAGCCGTCCAACGTTTCTGTAGCCACGAAGCTGAGTGTGCTCAGCGATTGCGATGCGGTTTTGGTGTGTGTCAAGAGCCTCCACACCGAAGACGTTGCGACCGAGCTAGCCGACGTGCTTCGACCTGACGCGGTGGTGGTGAGCTTTCAAAACGGTGTGCGCAACGCTGATACGCTGCGGCGCCATCTACGAACGCAGACGGTCATCGCTTCAATCGTCGGCTTCAACGTCGTCTCGAAGGGCGAAGGCGTGTTCCACCGCGGTATGAGCGGCGATCTGATCCTCGAGAAGCACCACCGCGCCGAAGCGTTGGTCGAGGCCCTCCGCGCGGCAGACCTCGACGTGCGGTCCGTCAACAACCTCAAGCCAGACCAGTGGACCAAGCTGTTAGTCAATCTCAACAACGCGGTAAGCGCTTTGTCGGGGGCACCGACCCGCGAGCTGTTGTTGTCACCGGGCTACCGACGCATCGTCAGCGCGATCATGGCCGAGGCGCTCGAGGTGCTGCGTGCGGCAGGTATCAAGCCAGCCCGCCTGCGTGGCGTCCCCGTCGGCATCATGCCGAAAGTCCTGCGGCTGCCAACACCGATGGTGCGACTCGTGACGCGCGCCCAGATGCGCGTCGACCCGGAGGCACGCTCTTCGATGTGGGAAGACCTGTCTCGTCGTCGTCCCACCGAGGTGGAATTCCTCAATGGCGAGATCGTTAGACTCGCAGAGACTGTCGGCGTAGCCGCTCCGGTCAACAGCCGCATCGTGGAGCTCGTGCGAAAGGCCGAGCAAGCGAATGCTGGTCCCCCCGATATCGATGCTGCGAGTTTGATGGAGCGACTCGGAATCAACTAGGCGACAGCGCGGCCATTACTTCTGCGCCACATCCCACTTGGTGCGCTGGTAAGTTTTTGCAAACTCGGCTTCCGTCGACTCGACCGCGCGCTGCTGATGCTCCCGCGCGTCATAGAACACGACGAAGTCGAGCTGCGCATCCGACTTGCCTCGCTCCTGGCTGTACAACGCCGCGATGCCGTTGGCGGGCAAGGTCGTGCGTCCCATCACCTGCTCGAGCGGGACGTTCAGCCCCTTGAAGGCTCCAGCCGGACGATACGCTCTCCAAACCAGCTCCGTGCACACCAACGTGTGGCGGGTCGCGAAGTCGAAGTCGAAGTCATACGGCTTGCCCAGGTGCTTAAAGGCCCGCATCACGGCCCGCGCTTTTTCCACCTTGGACAATCGCGGACGTAACGCGGCTAGGTAGTCACCGGCCGCCGCGTGCAGCGTGTTGAGCAGCACGCCCTCGGAGATAGCCTCGATCACCCGCAGTGTGTCGTCGACACGACTGGCTCGATAGCGCGCCCAGCTCGCGGGGTACTTGTCGGCAAGGTACTCGGGCAGCGTCTGCTTCTTTCCAGACACGTCCTCGACCAGACGGTGCACGGCAGGGTCATCGAAGTACGTCGACAGCTTCCCGTGGTCGCCAACGTACAAGATCGCGTGCGGCCAGAACCCCGGGAGCCCCACGTTGCTCAGGTACCAGTTCTTGCGAGACAGCAGCACGTCGCCTGGCTTCAGCTTCTTGTCGATCGCCGCCTGCTGTTTCTTATCGATTAAATAGCGACCGGGCCGCTTCACGCGCGTATCGCCCATCCACTCGGCGACGCCCTTCTGAACCGGGAACCAGACACGCGTGACGCCTCGCTTAAAGAGCTGCATGTCCGCACGAACCCCCTCGTCGGCAACTTGGATCTTCGAAACATCGTCGATCGACGCCAGATGCTGGCGCAGTCGCGACCACAGCCAGCCAGCTCGAACCCGTCCCGACTCCACCCGACCATCCAACGCTTCCTGCAGCCACTTCAGGTACGCCCGGCCAGCGACGATTCGAGACTGGTCGCGCACGCCAAGCATCGACGCCCGCAGACGGCTGAACGCGTGGCTTGGAAGCCCGCGCTTCGGATGTGGAGAGTCCAGCAGGTTCTTCACCGTCTCGTTACGCTCCACGAGCGTTGTAAACCTCAGCGTCTTTTCGTACAGCGAGGCTTCGGCGGCGTACGTGAGTAAAAAGCTGCGTAGATGGTAGCTTCTTTGAGCCCGCGACGGATCGAAGCGGTACCAGTCCTCCCAGAACTTCCGAATCTGGTCGAGCGCAAAACCGTAGTTGTAAAACGCCTGCCAGACGTCCAGCAGAAAGTCCTCATCCGCGGCATCGAGTACCGTCTTCGATTTCCCACTGAATAAACCACGCCGTTCGAGCTGCGTAATACAACGCTCAAG
>JAUIKB010000314.1 GCA_030430975.1 Polyangia bacterium | reverse complement strand
AACCCGCTTGGCGTGCCGAGTCGTATGAACGTTGGGCAGATCCTGGAGCCCCACCTCGGGTGGGGTGCCAAGGTTCTGGGACGTCAGCTCCAGGACATGATCGACGCGAATTACGGGATGGAGAAAATCCGGTCCCGCGTCTCCGAGGTTTATGCCAACGACCCGGGGATGGTCGCCCTCATCAAGAAGATGAAGGAAGACGACCTGATGGCGCTAGCCCGCAAGTTGGGTAACGGCATCTTCTTCGCAACGCCGGTTTTCGACGGTGCCAACGAAGGCCACATCAAAGAGGCGTTCAAGCTTGCCGGCGAGAACTCGTCCGGCCAGTCGATCCTCTTCGACGGCCGCACAGGCGAGCCTTTCCACCAGGATGTGACGGTCGGCGTCATGTACATCCTCAAGCTGCATCACTTGGTTGATGACAAAATTCACGCCCGGTCGATCGGCCCCTACTCGCTCGTTACGCAGCAGCCGCTGGGTGGCAAGGCGCAGTTCGGCGGTCAGCGGCTGGGTGAAATGGAAGTCTGGGCGATGGAAGCCTACGGCGCGGCTCACGCGCTGCAGGAGTTCTTGACCGTCAAGAGCGACGACGTCCAGGGCCGCACGCGCATGTACGAAGCCATCGTCAAGGGTGACTACACGCTCGAGGCTGGTCTGCCTGAAAGTTTCAATGTGTTAATTAAAGAGCTACAGTCTTTGTGCTTGAACGTCGAATTGGTCGAGGCCCCGGCCACTGCGGCGGAAGAATGATCTGGGTTTCTGAGGTAACAAGGAGCGTTAAAAATGCGTGATATTTTCTCCTTTTTTGAGAAGCCGAAGGATCCACTTTCATTCTCCGCAATGCGGATCTCGCTGGCCAGTCCCGAGAAGATTCGGGAGTGGTCGCACGGCGAAGTGAAGAAGCCGGAGACGATCAACTACCGAACGTTCAAGCCCGAACGCGACGGTTTGTTCTGTGCCAAGATCTTCGGACCGGTAAAGGACTACGAGTGCATCTGCGGCAAGTACAAGCGCATGAAGCACCGCGGCATCGTCTGCGAGAAGTGCGGCGTTGAGGTTATCCAGTCCAAGGTGCGTCGTGAGCGACTCGGCCACATCAACCTGGCCACGCCCGTCGCGCACATCTGGTTCCTCAAGAGCCTACCGTCGCGTATCGGCAACATCCTCGACATCACGCTCAAGGATCTCGAGAAGGTTCTCTACTGCGAGGCCTACATCGTCATCGATCCTAAAGAGACCGGCCTGCAGCAGGGCGACCTGCTCACCGAGGAGAAGTACGCCCAGCTTGTTGAAGAGTACGGCGATGACGCGTTCGGCGCGGGCATGGGCGGCGAAGCGGTACTGGAAATGCTCCGCAACGTCGACGTGCACGGTCTTTCCGAGACTTTGCGTCAAGAGATGCGCGCCGCCACGAGCGAGGCGAAGCGCAAGAAGACATCCAAGCGTCTGAAGGTGGTCGAGGCCTTCCGTGGAAGCGGAAACCGTCCGGAGTGGATGATGCTCAGCGTCATCCCAGTGCTGCCGCCGGACCTGCGTCCGCTGGTTCCGCTCGATGGCGGTCGTTTCGCGACGTCGGACCTCAACGACCTGTATCGGCGAGTTATCAACCGGAACAACCGACTCAAGCGCCTGCTTGAGCTGAACGCTCCGGAGATCATCATCCGCAACGAGCGGCGTATGCTTCAAGAAGCGGTCGACGCGCTGTTCGACAACGGTCGCCGCGGCAAGACGATCACCGGCCCCAACAAGCGCCCGCTCAAGAGCTTGAGCGACATGCTCAAGGGCAAGCAGGGACGCTTCCGTCAGAACCTACTCGGCAAGCGCGTCGACTACTCGGGCCGTTCGGTCATCGTAGTGGGTCCGTCGCTCAAGCTGCACCAGTGCGGTCTGCCGAAGAAGATGGCGCTCGAGCTGTTCAAGCCGTTCATCTACAACAAGCTGGAAGAGCGCGGGTACGTCAACACGATCAAGAGCGCGAAGAAGATGGTCGAGAAGGAGCGTCCCGAGGTTTGGGACATTCTGGACGAGGTCATCACAGAGCACCCCGTGATGCTCAACCGCGCGCCAACGCTCCATCGACTCGGTATCCAGGCGTTTGAGCCGGTGCTGATCGAGGGCAAGGCGATTCGCCTCCATCCGCTCGTTTGTACGGCCTTCAACGCTGACTTCGACGGCGACCAGATGGCGGTCCACGTGCCGCTGTCCGTCGAGGCGCAGATGGAAGCGCGCGTGCTGATGATGAGCACGAACAACATCCTGTCGCCGGCCAGCGGCCGTCCGATCATCAACCCGACGCAGGACATCGTCCTCGGGCTGTATTACGCCACGCGCGAGCGTGCGTCGGCGAAGGGATCATTCAAGCCGGACACCTTCGAGATCGGCGAGACGGGTGAGTCGGCCAAGGGCCATCTGACGAGCGTATTCGCATCGCCGGACGAGGTCCGCGCTGCTTACGACAACGGCGTTGTCCAGCTGCACGCAGGCGTAAAGGTGCGCGTCAACGACTTCGACGACGAAGGCAACCCGCGCACACGCATGGTCAAGACCACCGTCGGCCGCGTGCTGATCGGCGAGATCCTGCCGCCGCAGGTTCCGTTTGATTACGCCAACAAGGTCATGAACAAGAAGGCGCTCAGTCAGCTGATCGACGTCTGCTACCGAAAGCACAAGAACAAGGAGACGGTTCTGCTCGCGGACCGGCTGCGCACACTTGGCTTCCAGTTCGCGACCCAGGCTGGCGTGTCCATCTGCATGGACGACATGGTCATTCCGGAAAAGAAGAAGGACCTGATCGCAGCCGCGCAAGCCGAGCTGGAGCGCGTAGTTGACCAGTACCAAGAGGGTCTGATCACCGACGGCGAACGCTACAACAAGGTGGTCGACATCTGGGCCGGCGTCGCGGACCGCGTCACCGAAGAGATGATGGCAGTCATCGGCAAGGAAGAGAGCGGCGACTCGAGCTTCAACCCCGTCTACATCATGGCGGACTCCGGTGCTCGTGGCTCGACTCAGCAGATGCGTCAGCTGGCCGCTATGCGTGGCCTGATGGCGAAGCCGTCCGGCGAGATCATCGAGACGCCCATCACGGCGAATTTCCGCGAGGGTCTGTCGGTGCTGCAGTACTTCACGTCGACGCACGGTGCCCGTAAGGGTCTGGCGGATACGGCGCTGAAGACGGCGAACTCCGGCTACCTGACCCGTCGTCTCGTCGACGTGGCGCAGGACGCCGTGGTCGCTGAGTTCGACTGCGGCACGCTCGACGGCATTCGCGTGACGAAGCTGGAAGAGGCCGGCGAGGTCATTCAGCCGCTTGGCGACCGCATTCTCGGTCGCGTCGTCCTCGAAGACGTTGTCGATCCGCTCAACGGCGAGGTCCTGGTCGAGTCGAATACGGCTCTCGACGAGGCTCTTGTCCGCGAGATCGAGGATGCCGGCATCGAGGAAATCGTCATCCGTTCGGTGCTCACGTGTCAGACCCGTCGAGGTGTGTGCGCGATGTGTTACGGCCGCGACCTGGCGCGCGGGTACCGCGTGAACATCGGCGAGGCCGTCGGCATCATCGCCGCTCAGTCGATCGGCGAGCCCGGCACGCAGCTCACGATGCGCACGTTCCACATCGGTGGTGCGGCGGCGCGCGGCAAGATCGAGCAGAGTTCGCTTGAGACGCGCACCGAGGGCACCGTAACGCTGCGCAACGCCCACACCGTGAACAAGAAGGACGGCTCCGTGGTCGTCATGAACCGTCACGGCGAACTCGTCATCATGGACGACACGGGTCGCGAGCGTGAGCATCACCGCCTCGTCTATGGTGCGAAGCTGCTCGCCAAGGACGGCGATCGCGTTCCGGCCGGCACGACCGTGGCCGACTGGGACCCCTTTGCGACGCCGATTCTAACCGAGGTTTCCGGCATCGTGCAGTTCGGCGATCTCGTCGAAGGCGTGACGTTCACGGAAAAGGTGGACGAGGTGACGGGTCTGTCGCGCAAGATCGTGACGGAGTCGCGCGCCGCCGACCTGCGCCCGCGCGTCACCATCACCGACCCGGAGACCGGCGAGCCGCTCAAGCTGCCGGGCACCGATCTGGACGCTCGGTATCTGCTGCCGGTCGGCGCGAACATCGTGTGCACCGACGGAGAGATGATCTACCCCGGCGACCCGATCTCGAAGATGCCGCGTGACACCACGAAGGTTCAGGACATCACCGGCGGTCTGCCCCGAGTTGCCGAGCTGTTCGAAGCACGTAAGCCCAAGGATCACGCCATCATCGGCGAGATCGACGGCATCGTCTCGTTCGGCAAGGACACCAAGGGCAAGCGCAAGGTCATGATTACGCCGGTAGGTCTCGACGGGACCCTTCAGCCGGATCAGGCGCGCGAGTACCTCATTCCCAAGGGCAAGCACCTCCAGGTGCAGCCGGGTGACTTCGTTCGCGCCGGCGACCCGCTCCAGGACGGTCCCGCGAACCCCCACGACATTCTGCGCGTGAAGGGCGAAAAGGAACTGGCGGCGTGGCTCGTGAACGAAATCCAGCAGGTCTATCGTCTGCAGGGCGTCGGTATCAACGACAAGCACATCGAGGCGATCGTTCGCCAGATGCTGCGTCGCGTTCGCATCAAGGAGGTCGGTGACACGAACTTCCTGATCGAGGAGCAGGTGGAGAAGTACGTCTTCGAGCGTGAGAACCAGCGCGTCATGGAGCGCGGCGGCCAGGCCGCGGTCGCTGAGCCGATGTTGCTCGGTATCACCAAGGCATCGCTCTCCACCGAGTCGTTCATCAGCGCCTCTTCGTTCCAGGAGACCACCAAGGTGCTCACCGAAGCCTCGATCTGTGGCAAGACCGACGATCTCCGCGGTATCAAGGAGAACGTCATCATGGGTCGACTCATCCCTGCCGGCACGGGCCTGCCCGCCTACAAGCGGCTCCAGCTCGTCGTCGAGGAGGACGAGGTTGCGGCTCCGGCGCTGTACGCGCAACAGCCGCTCGGCGAAATGTCGCCGGCGATCTCAGGCGAAGAGTAGCGGCGAATGGGCGAGTCGAGCCGGCGCGTTCGCTGGCTCGCCTCGCGGCCCGCTCGACGGTTCTAGCCGAGTTGCTTCGGGCGCCGAAAAGCGTCCGGACCGACTAGCCCCTTGCGCTCATCGAGCATCAGCGCGCCGTTGTCTCGGCGCGTCACGCTCTCGACTGCCGCTCGAATGATTGCCTGTAGCTTGTCTTTGGAGTCACCACTGACGTTGCGGTAGTGGATGTTGAACGAGTGGGAACGGGCCAGGGCACGCCGCTCTGAGGTCCGTGCAGTCAGCACGATGTCGACGCTCGACCCGTCGCTACACACGTAGCGATACACGCAGTTGCGTCGGTCCAGCAGCATGGTTTCGAGTTGCGTCTCGGTCTTCTCGGCGACGCCGTCGACAAGGGCTCGCCATGCGGGGTGGCCGGTGGCGGCTTCCTGGTCATCTCCCGTAGGATTGTCTGTCGGAATAGCCTTGCCATACTCCGGTTCCCGCCAAGGCGTTGTGCGGGGGATCGGCGTAATCCAGTCTTCCTCCCAGCCGAATTTTTCTATGTAGGGATTATGCAAGCCGAGGCATGACTCGCTGTGCTCGCACTTGGCTTCGTAGAGGCAGGCGAACTCCGGATACACTTCGTAGAAGTCTTCGACGATGACGACATCCGGTTGTGCGTTATCGATCGTGTCGCCGTGCTCTCCGAGTAAGCACTGTGGAACGTATTTGACGACCACGCCGAAGTCCTTTGCCTTGGCTCGTCGAATCGTCTCCTTGAGCTGTGGGATCAACTGCTTCATCGTCGGAAGCAGGCCGAGGTTGTCGGCGTAGTCTTCCATCGGCAAGTAGTACCAGAACTCCATTCGTGCCAACGGCAGGTGCCCGACCGTGTCGACCAGCTGCGGAAGCACATCCACGTTCATGGTTGTCAGAACCGTATTGGTCATGATGCATACGTCGAGTTTTGCGAGGTTATTGAGCCCCTGCATTGCCTCGTCGAATGAGCCCTTGCGCTGAGAGATGTAGTCCTGAGTCTGCGCGTCAGGACCGTGCAGTGACACAAAGAACTCGTCGATTCCGGCATCGACGAGGCGCCGTGCGAAGTCCATGTCGGCGAGCAAGCGACCAGCGGTCTGGAGTCTGATGTGATCAAAGCCGCCGGATTCACGGGCGTAGGCGACGAAGTCGAACAGGCTCTTGTCTAGGGTGACCTCGCCGCCGGTAAACGTAACCCGCTTGTAGCGGGGCGCTGATGTGTTGTCGTCGACTGCTTGCTTAAAGCGTTCGAAGGGAACGCCCTTGAAGTAGTTCATTCCTTCTTGGACGATGCAAAAGCGACAGGCGCTGTGGCAGCGAAAATCGATCGTGACCGTTAGGTCCTCAAATCGTGTTGGTTCGAATCGACCCTTCTGACTTTGCACTAGAGCGTCCCGTAGAAGCTGGATTTCGGATAGGAGATGGTCTTGTCTGGCTTTTGGATGTAGTCGATGCCCACGTCGAAATAGATGTGCTCGAATGTGTTGCGGTTCGTCGCGACGAAATCGACGAGGGGTCTCGGGTAGTCGAACCGGCGCAAGAAGAAGAGCAACTGATCGATGTCGATTCCCGAGTAGTAGATGGCGTCTGCTAGGCGCTTCTTAGCGACACAAACGCGCTTGCACGCAAACAGCTTTGGAATGATCACGCGGGCCAGAGTCGTAGGATCATGCGTGAAGTCGACGAACATGCTGCTCTTCACCATCGACAACACTTCGTCGATTTCAGGCTTGGGTGGCAAGAAGCGGTACGTGTTGTCGAGCTGCGCCTGTTGCGAAGTAACGCGGTACGAGCGACCTTCATGAGCGTTGGTCCCGGTGAGGTACAGGTTGACCTCTTCGATCTTGCCCGCCGCGACCGTG
>JAUIKB010000313.1 GCA_030430975.1 Polyangia bacterium | reverse complement strand
GTGCGCGGCGGACGCCCGGAGGGTCGCGAAGGGGAACCACGAAACCCGCGGCTGGGTGTACCTCGCGGTGGGAATAGCGCTCGGGCTGACCGTGAGTCCGATGCTGACAGCGCTGATAGTGCGTCGAGTAGCGATTGAGCCCTGGAAAATACCGAGCACTAGCATGTGTCCGACCCTGCTAGCCGGTGACCATATCTATGGCGACAAGACGGTGGGCATGGCTCCAAGGCGGGGCGATGTTGTGGTGTTCCGCTTAACGCGACACGGTAAAACGTCCGACTATGTCAAACGAGTAATCGCGGTCGGTGGAGATCGGGTCGAGATTAGCTCTGACAATAGTGTGAAGGTAAATGGCGAGTCCGCACAACTGGTGGCCACTGGCAAGCGACAGTGCGGAGGGGCGGAATTCACCGAAAATGGATATCGCATTACAATCGAAGAGGGTCGCGAATCAGTACCGGTGAACCTGACGGTGCCAACCGGGCACGTATTCGTGCTCGGAGACAATCGCGGCAACGCCTACGACAGCCGCGCGTTCGGTACGATCAGTGAGAGCGCCGTGCTTGCCCGCGCCTGGAAGATCTGGCTGCGCAACGGCAGTCTGACCTGGCGCGATGTGAAGTGACGCGCGGGTTTGCCGCACGGCTCTTGGTAGCGACTTCAACGCTTGCGGCATTGGGGGCCACAGGATGTCACTTGCGCAGGACGCGACGGCGGAGCAGCCGGGATGGAACACTGGCGCGGTTTACTGGCTGGAGGAACGAGGAGTTCCGTACGCTGAACTGGCGGCGTTCAAGAAGCGGTCGAGGCTCGAGACGCTGACTTGCCGGCCGACAGCGATCGGACCTCACTGTGGGCTAGCGCTGGATTGCTTCAGTTCCCAGCGCATCAAGGTGAATACGACCGAACGCGATCCAGAGTACCGCCACGTGGCGGAGCGGGTGATCGTCGAGGTCGATTCAGGCAGGCTCAAGCTCGTGTTTCGCGTCACCGAAGGTGTCGTCAGTGACGATGGGCGCGATCCCGTGGGTACACCGATCGTTCGAGTTCCGATCACGATGTCCGACGACGGGCGGAAGGTCACGGTAGGCGGAGAATTCGGCGCGGATGCAGACAACTGGCTGTGCGACAAGGTGCTCGCCCCCCTGCGGCGGAAGGCACGTGCCCCCGATGCGACCACGCTGAACGCTTTGGATTACCGGTTGGCACGAGCGGCATGCGTCGACCGCGGGACCTACGAGTGGCGAGACGACCGCTTCGTTCGAAGCCCACCGACGCCGCGCTAAGCGTCGCCCGGTCGGACGGTAACCCTGCCCACCGCCTCCTTACGGCCCGCAGCAGCGCTCGCTCAGCACGCCGAGCGCCCGTGAGCGTCATGCGAGCGCCGGATGAGCAGTGCGGCGGCGACGCCGCCGATACGCTGAAAACCGAGGAGATGTCGATGCGACGGATACTGACGACGAGTATGTTGGCGATGGCTTTGACGGTTGCGCCGGCGGCCCTTGCAGCGCCGGCGTTGGTGCCGTTTCAGGGGCAGCTCACCGATTCGAGTGGGGTTGCGATCGATGGCCAGCGCGACATCGTGATCACCTTGTACACCGTGGAGACCGGCGGGTCGGTCGTCTTTACGGAAACGCACTCGAATGTGGACGTCGTGAGCGGCGATTTCACAGTTTACCTGGGCAGCGTGAACACCGGCGGCAGTGCGCTCGACTTGCGGCTGTTTGCGACGGAGCCGAATCTGTGGGCCGAGATCTCGATCGATGGCGAGACGATCACGCCGCGGATGCGGCTGGCGACGTCACCCTACGCCGGCTTCGCTCCGTACTGTGGCGATGCTCAGACCCTGGATGGCCAGCCGCGCAGCAGCTTCGCGGCGGCCAGTCACAGCCATGCGTTCGGCGACCTCACGGGCGTCCCTGCCGATCTTGCCGACGGCGATGACGACACGCTGGGCGGACTCACCTGCGCCGCTGGCGAGATCGCGCGCCATAGGGGAGGTGGGCTCTGGGTTTGCGATGTAGAGGCAGACACGCTGGCCAACGTGACCTGCACGATTGGCCACGTGCTTCAGCGTCAGGGAGCGGGCTGGGGGTGTGTTCCGATTTCAACCGTTGGCCAGACCGGGCAGTTTGCCGACCTTCAGAACATTCCGCCGGGGCTCTTGGACGGTGACGATACCGGGATCACCGGCAGCGGCTCGAACAACGAGCACGCCATGTTCAGCGGCGGCGGGCTCGTGGGATCGGGAGTGTTCACGGTCGGAGGGAACGTTGGGGTCGGGACCAGCAGTCCGGCGGAGGCGTTGGACGTGGCTGGGAACATCAAGTTCAGCGGTGGAACGCTCCGGCTGTCGAACAACGGGCTGGGTTTCGAGACCAACTCCGGAGTCCTTGCGCTGCGCGTGGGAGGATCGGTTGGTTTCGTCAACGGTGCCAACAACACAGCGCACCCGACCGGCGCTGTGCTGGCGGGGGGCTCGGCTTCCAACCCGAACACGGCCAGTGGCATTCGAGCCGCAGTGCTGGGTGGCTACGGCAACATCGCGTCGGCGTTCGATTCACTGGTCGGCGCCGGCGGGCTGAACCAGGCCAGCGGTCAGTTCGCGGCCATCGTCGCGGGGTTCCAGAATTCGGCGACGTCGCGCGCGGGGTTCGTCGGCGGGGGCGAAGCGAATTCCGCAGACACCGATCGCGCGACGATCGGTGGCGGCTTCAGCAACACGGTGTCGGGTCTCGAGGGGACCGTTGGCGGAGGACGCACAAACGTCGCCGGTGCGAGTCGAGCGACGGTTGCCGGCGGCATCGGTAACCAGGCGACGGGAATTGAGTCGTTCGTCGGCGGGGGCGCGAATAATACAGCCTCCGGCTGGCGCGCGGCGGTTGCTGGCGGGCGGCGGAACGAGGCGATTGCGCTGGGCGGGTTCGTCGGTGGCGGAACCGACAACGACGCCAATGGCGAGTACTGCGTCGTTGCAGGCGGACAGCTCAACGTTTCAGGCGCGGCTGCGGCGACTCACGCCGTCGTCGGCGGAGGTGAGGGCAACTCAGCAGCCGGATCCTATTCGTCGATCGGCGGAGGCCAGCTCAACAGTGCGACTTCAATCCACGCTACCGTTGCCGGGGGAAACGGCAACACGGCTGGACTTGGCGCCACGGTTGGTGGTGGAGAAAACAACCGGGCGTTTGCCTCATATTCGACGGTGGGCGGTGGTCGAAACAACGACGCGGAGTTGTCGGGTGTCGTTGGCGGAGGCGTCGGCAACGTCGCCGGTAACCTGGCCGTGATCGGCGGCGGTTCAACAAACGCGGCGCCCGGTTTAGCCGCCGTGGTTCCGGGCGGAGCGAGCAACACTGCCTCAGGTGCGTACTCCTTCGCGGCGGGTTACCGAGCGAACGCGTCGGAGGACGGTTGCTTTGTTCTCGCTGACCGAAGCAATCCTTTTGCTGACCTAACGTGCGACGTGCCGAATCAACTCGTAGCTAGGTTCGCGAGTGGCGTGGTCTTCTACTCCCACGCCTTTTCCGGCGCCGGGGTCAACTTGCCCGCTGGACAGAGCAGTTGGCAGAGCGGCAGCGATCGCAACATCAAGCGGGCATTCGAGACTGTCGACCCCGAACGGGTGCTCGCATCCGTCATGGCCATGCCGATCACGACCTGGCAGTACAAGGCTCAGTCGGCGGATGTTCGTCATATGGGACCCATGGCTCAGGATTTCTATAGAGAATTCAAGCTCGGCACCGACGACAAGCACATCTCAGTTGTCGATGCCGACGGTGTTGCGCTCGCCGCGATTCAGGGACTGAACAGGAAACTCGAGAAGAGCGACCAGCGCCAGCGTGAACTCGCGGCGCAGGTAAACCGTCTCGAGCGGCGGCTGGCTGGCAACGTCACGGCGGCACCGACGGAGCGGCATGCGTCCACGCTGTGGGGTCACCCCGCGCTCCTGGCGCTGGCGCTCGGCATTGGGCTGGGCGTTGGCCGTCGTCGCCGAGAGGCTGCACACGGTTGATTGCCGTCAACCTCGGGCCCCCGGGTCTGGCGCGACGTGCGCTAGCCGCCGGCCAGCCGCACGGTGCCGCTGCGCACCGCCTCCGACCGGCCCTGGACGTCGATCAGCAGCGCGCCGCTGGCGTCGATCCCGACCACGGTCCCGCTCAGCCGTTCGGTGTCCACGGCGCGCCCCTGCAGGTAGCTTCGGGCGTTAATGGCGCTGATCATGCCGTCCAGTCCGCTGGCCGCGTGCTCCCGGATCCGTTCGTCCAAGCGGTTGAGCACCGCGACGAGTAGCGACTCGCGAGTGAACGCCTGACCGTTGCTGGCGAGCGCAACCGAGGTTGCCGGGACGTCGAGCCCCGGCGGCTGGGTCGACAGATGCACGTTGAGGCCGATACCGACCACGACGAAGTCCACGGTCGCTCCGCTGGTGTGCGTCTCCACCAGGATGCCGCCCAGTTTCGCGTTGTTGACGTAGATATCGTTGGGCCACTTCACGGTGGCAGCGGGCGATACGAAACCGTCGAGGGCCTCGGCAACGCCTAGTCCCAGTGCGAGCGTGAGATTCGTCAGGCTCTGAACGCTGCCGGGCGGGCGTAGCACTAGCGAGAACAGCAGGTTCTCGCCCGGTGACGACGTCCAGGTCGCGCCGCGCCGACCCCGACCCGCCGACTGGTGGTCGCTGACGAACAGGGCGCCGTGCGGCGCACCGCGTTTGGCCGCTTCGGTGGCGTCCGTGTTGGTCGATCCCGTTTCCGCGGTGTGCTTCAGCGGGTCGCCCAGGGCGATGTTGCGCTTCCCGAGCGCGGCTTGGAATCCCGTGACGTCAAACTCAGTGATCACGCACGGAGCGTAGCGCACGCCAGACTGCCCGGATCAGGAACTCATCAGACTCCGCTCAAGCTCGGTGGATGCCGAGATCCTAGGTTGCATGTCAGCCGCAGCCCATCATTCCTGCGGCCGGAGGAAACATGCTCGATTGGATCTTATCGCTTTTTGGCTCGGGCAAGCCCGACTTCGCCGGCATCGATCCGGATGACTATGAAACGTACTGGCGCGCGCAGCACGAGATCAGCATGGTCGAGGGCGAAGGGCGTCAAGCCGAGGTCTATCCGAAGTACGGTATCAAGAGCGATGCCCAATGGGAGCGCGTGCAGGGCGCGTTTCACCAGCGCCATTCAGACAATCCCGACTTCCGGGCGGCCGCGTCGCGCGTCGGGATGCAGGTGCAGATGGCAAACTTCAATCGCGCCATGTCAGGGGGTGCGTGATGGCTGCTGCGGCTTACCCGAGCTTTCCGTGTCCGCACTGTGCGTTTGCGGTTCCGTCGTCGATGCCACCGGGGATGCAGTTCCCATGTCCAGGTTGCCAGGTTGCGATCGTGTCGCCGGCAACGAGTGGAGTGTCCGCGGCTCAGGCGGCAGAGTATCAGGCGTGGGCTCTGCAGCACGGTAACACCGCGGCGGCCCTGGCCGACGCATCCGCCGCGACCAACGATCCGCGTCGCGCGAACTTCGCGTCGACATCTAATCAGGTGGCCATCACGACGGCTGATGGCCGTGACCTCGTCGTCGGGACTCAGGTAGATCAACAGGGGCGCTGGGCGATTCGCGCCCAGGATATGGCGACCGGCCAAATCGCTTGGGAGACGCCGTACGATTACGAACTCCACACCTGCCCGGGGCTGCGAGAGATCGCGCTACGCGAGAACGTGCTGTTCATCGCGCTGCCGCAGCGTTTCTGTGCGTTCGACCCTGCTACGGGACGCAAGTACTGGGAGGCGCCCTTACAGTCGCCGCCGGAGCTTGAGAACAGCGATCTGTTTGGGGATGAGATGCGTCTTGTGGCGACCGCTGGGGTCGCGGTGCTGACGACCGATGACGACCAGTGGATCGCGTTCGCCATTCAAAACGGCCAGGTGCTTTGGCAGCGCCCGAAAGAGGGCAGGGTTCGCATTGCCCCGGGCGTTGGCTTCTGGCTCGAATGCGAAGACGGCGCGGAGCTGGTGAACCCAAGCGGCCAAGTCGTCGCCTCGTTTCGTGGCGACGAGTACGAAGGCTCGTGCGTCACTCCGTCGTATGTCGCGCTCAAGGTCAGCGGTTACAACGGCAACGATCAAGACGAGGGCTTGCTACTCGTGAATAAGGCTGACGGTCAGATCGTGCGCTACATGTCGGCGCCGGGTATCGAAGTCGACGAAGACGATCGCAACATCCAGCAGTACGGTCAGGCGGTCGTCGGCTACACCAACGGCAACTGGGGTAAGAGCGCGGTCTACGTGATCGATCCTCAAGGGCCCGAACCAGCCAATGGACCGGGCTTCATCGCCAAGCTCTTGGGCAACACGGCGACCAAACCGTGGGCCAAGTCGGCGGGCGGCGACATGTTCTCGGTCCTGCGAATGAGTCAAGACGCCCTATGCGTCGAGGTGACACCTCCGGATGGCGGCCAGCACAGCGTCAAGATTCTGGACCCCCAGTCGTTAGCGGTTCGTTATGACAGCGGCGCGCTCCCGTATGAAACGTGTGACTCGCACCTAACCGTCGCGGGGACGTTTGCCGTGTATCTCGTGCCGCTGAATGCCGATCATAATCAGTACGAGGAGGTTTGCGTTCACACGACGACCGGGCAAGAAGCTTGGCGGAAGCCCGTCGGTCACTACAGCGAGCATGCGATGCTCGGCTCGCGCGTTCTGTTCTATTACGATACGAATATTATGATCGTGAACGTTGCCGACGGCGGGCCGGTCGCCACCTACCCGGCCGGGTAGCGCAGCAGCTCGTAACGCTGCGCAGGTACGCGGTTCATGCCGCCGTCCACGAACACCAACTGGGCGCGCTCGGCTTCGTCAGGCGCGCCGGTACGGTACTGCACGCGCACACCGTCCGTCATCAGGTGGCGCAGCGCGCCGTC
>JAUIKB010000312.1 GCA_030430975.1 Polyangia bacterium | reverse complement strand
GTTGATGGGGTCGGAAGCGGACATCGTCTGCCTAGCGAAGGGGCTTGGTGGCGGGTTGCCGATCAGCGCGTGCATTGGAACGCAGGAGGTGATGGCAGCCTGGCGGCGCGAGCCGGAGGTTGTCCATACCTCGACGTTCGCCGGAGCACCGATCGCGTGCGCTACGGCGATCGCGACGCTGGATACTCTCAAGCGCGAGGAGTTGATTGCGCGTAGTGCCGACGTTGGGGAGAGGTTCCTGCAGCGGCTACGGCAGGACATAGGTGGATTGCCGGCGGTTCGCGATGTGCGCGGAGTCGGGCTAATGATCGGCGTCGACCTCGGCGACCGGCCGGGCGCGGCGGGCGACGTCATGTGCCAGCTGCTCGAGTCGGGCTTTCTCGCCACGACGGGTGGAGGTGCCCGAGAGTCCGTCGTGTTCACCCCGCCGCTGAACATCGACGAGTCGCTACTGTTCAGCGTGGTCCAGCCTCTCGTCACGGCCGTCGCCGGACTTGGGCCTTGAGCTCGAAGGGATTCGATGAAGCGCGGTCGGAGGCGCTGCATCGCCGGGTTCGCGAGTTCGGCCGTGCGGCATTCGAGCTGGACGCGGTGGGTCGCGCCGAACGGTTCGACGCTCTCGCCTTCGATATTCACCGCTATCAGGTGGACGCGATACCGGGCATCCGTCGCCTGAGCGAGCGACACCCGGCGCCCGATTCCGTCGCCACGATTCCGGCCGTCCCGGTGGAGGCGTTTCGGCAAGCCCGCATCGCGGCCCACCCGGCGGAGTTGGACGTCGCCTGTTTCGAGACCAGCGGCACGTCGTCAAATCAGCGCGGCCGACATTGCTTCCGCGAAACGACGACGTACCGTGAACTCGCGCTTCGATTCGGTAGGCGGGCGTTGCTGGACGAGAACGCGGCGCCGCCCGTCGTCGTTGCTATCGCGCCGCAGCAGCGAAGCGCATCGTCCCTAGGGTTCATGATGGACGCGTTCATGGCGGAGTGGTCCGCACCGGACATAAGCGTACCTTCGCGCTGGCTGCTTTGCGACGGGTCGGTGGACGTCGACGGCTTGCGACGCGCGGTGGACATAGCGGCGAGTCGCGGTACCCACATGCTGCTCCTTGCTACATCGTTCGCGCTGGTTTACTTGCTCGATGCGCTGGGCGAGCACAGCCTGCCTCTACCGCTGGGCAGCGTCGTCATGCAGACGGGCGGATTCAAGGGCAAGACTCGCGAAGTGCCCCGCGACGAGCTGCGGCTCAACGTCGCTCAGGCTCTGCGTATCGATCCGCTGCAGGTTGTCTCGGAGTATGGCATGACGGAGCTATCCAGCCAGCTGTACGAGGGGACCGTGCCCGGTGCGCGGCTCGTCGGCCAATCGTGGGAGTACATCGCGCCGCCGTGGCTTAGGGTGTCGCCGGTCGACGCGGTCACATTGTTGCCCGTTCCTGACGGCGAGGTAGGGCTGGCGCGATTCGTCGACTTGGCGAACGTCGATTCCGCGCTGGTGTTGGTCACCAGAGATCGGCTGCGCCGCACGCCGGCGGGGGTCGAACTGCTCGGTCGCGATCCGGGCGCGGTATCACGCGGCTGTTCGCTGGCGATCGAGGAGCTGGTGCAGGGGCGCTAAAGACCGACCGCGGTAGCGATGAGGTAGAAGTAGAGCCCACCCAAAGACCAGAGCGGAAACGTGACAAAGCTGCTGTGACCGGCGTCGATTTTCCAATGGTTGTATTCCCACAGGCCGCGCTCAAAGAACACGCTCATGCCGCGTCCATAAGCGTACTCCGTCAGCGAGCCGATCGGCGCGAACACCACCATCAGCAGCACGTAGCGCCAGCTCACTAAGAACCCGAGAGTGGCCGCCGTCGCGACGACGGGTACACAAAACCACGCGAACCGCTTGCGGCTGAACGCCGAGGGGCGCCCGACCACCGCGCGATACGTTCCCCAAGCGATCGCCCAGCTGCACGCGAGCGCACTGCCGCTGATCAGGACGGCAGGTAGCAGCTCACCGCTGGGACGTCCCACCAGACTTGCCACTTCGTAAAAGATGAGCGCGCCGATGGTCCACGGAAGAAAATTGATGGTACTCGTGTAGCCCCGCAGGATCGCGCGATAACTGTACGTCCAAATCGGAACCGTGAAGAAGCTCCGCCAGCATATCGACACGATCAGTTCACCGATGATGCCGAGAACGCCAGCCGCGACGAACAGCGCCAGGTAGCGAGGATTGACCACCATCGCGAGGACCACAAAGCTCAGTGGCGCCCAGCCCATGAGACCGTAGAAGCGTTTTGGCGTATAGCCCGCCGGCTGCAACAGTCCGCTGTCGTTTCGCGCCGCTTGAATGACGATGCCGCATCCGTACACGTTGGCGACCATCGCGAACACGGCTAGCGGCGGGAGCGTGGGCAGCATCGCGGCTAGCTGGCTTCGGACGTTCCGTCGCCTGCCTTCGGCGAATCGTCTTCGAAGCGTTTGAGCCAGCGGTCGATCACGAACGGCCCAAGCGGCATCAGAGCTGCGAAAAACACGATGGCTCCTCGTGTGAGCGGCCAGCTCTTTTCGACCATCACGTTCAGCAGCGTGATGAGCAACAGCATGAACAGTCCGCCGTGAGCCCAGCCCGCGACCTTGACGGCGATCGGCATTCCGGCGGCATACTTTAGCGGCATGGCGACCGTTAGGAGCAACACGAACGACGTACCCTCGAGCAGTCCGATCGTTCTCAGGCGGCCGACACTTGAACTGAACACCGTCTCGTCCTACCTCTGACGACTGAAATGTTCAATGAACGGAAACCACACGCCGTTTACATCGTCGTAGCGCTTGCGGCGGGCTGTGGTGGCGCCACGGCCACACGCGAGCAGCCTCGTCTGGCGCTGCCGGGCGTTTCGCCGGCGCCCAGCGAAACGGCGCCCCCGTCTACGCTTGACGTCGAACCGTTGGCTAGCTGTGATGTGGAAAAAGAGCGGGCACAGTTCAGCTCCGAAGAACAAACGTTTGTTGGCAAGAACGCTGTCATGAGGATTACGCCACGTTACGACTTCGCGACGCTGCGCGTTCCCACGGTCCCGGATTTCGATGCCGAGATCGGAGGTCGGCTGAGTGGCGGCGTCGGCGGGCTGTTCTTATCCCTGACCGATCTGTCCAAGCGCCTCAAGGCAGCACAACGTGCCATCGATGACGCTGAGGAGCGCGTGGATGCATGCAGGGACTATCCCAACGACGACGACGAGGAGGAAGCCCTAGACCCAAACTGCGATCAGGACGAACAGCGTTCGGTGGCCGAGCAGCTCGCTGAAGCACAAAAAGACAGGGCCCGCGGTCGCACCGAAGTCAAGCGCGAGGCGGCGCGCATCCTGAAAGCGCTGCGCGCTGCTCAAGACAAGCAGCCAACCATCGCGGGCGCGCTAGCGCTTGGCCGGGCCCACGAAGTCGCGGCCCAGCTCGCTAGCGGCTCCGATCTGTCAGCGCCTGAGCCGATTCGCTGGCGTCCGAGCGCGGGCACTAGGATCCCGGGCGCGAGGCGCGCGTATCGCGAGGCGGTCGCGCTCGCAGCCCGACACAAGGCCGATCCGCTGCGTCACCACGCACGCTATCTCCTGGGCGCCGCGCGCATGCGAGTGGGCTGTTGGGCGTCGGCGCGCGCCGACTTTCGCGAGCCGGAGCTAGCAGCCCTGTCAGATCAGCGAGCACTCGTTCGGTACACCCGTGCGTTTCTGGCTCTGCGTGTCGGAGCGCTCAAAGAGGCGGACCAGCTGCTCGAAGCGATGCGCGAGAACCCTCCGGACTCAAGCAACAGCGCCGCCCTCCTGGCGAACGAACAGGAGGTCAGGCGACTCTTGCTGTCGGTGCGCCTGCAGCGTGGGTCTGCCGACGCCGCGATCAGCACAGCGATTGAGTTGATCGGAGCTAGTCCGCAGGAAAAGGAGCGTGACTTTGCTGCGGTCATGTTGGCTCACGCGATCCTGCTGCACGACCGGCAGCCCGAATCCACGGTGGTTAGGTTGCGCTCGCGTGACCGCTCGCGGGTTCTGGCCGAGCTAGCGTTTCTCGCTGCGCATCGCGGCGATCGGGTCGAGGCGGAACGCCTGGCCCAGGCCGCGCGAAGCGAAGACGCGCTGGGCTACTCCGGCAAGGATGCTGCACGGTTGATGAAGGTGTTGGCGGCCAAACCCAAACCCAAACCCAAACCCAAACCCGTACTCAAATCCAAGAAGGCGGCGGCCAAAGCGTCCATCGGCGCCGCCCTACGCGACGCGGCTGAGTTCGGCATGTTGGGACTCCTCGGATCGGCGGAACACCCGTGGCGCGATGTTGCGCTGACGCCGGGCCCGGTCCCCGACGCCCGGCGTGCACTCGAACAGATCACGTCGCTGTGCTCGGAGGCGAGCTACTGGCCGATGCTGCACAGTTCCACTTCGGGCTACGCTCTGAGCATCGCGGCTGGAGGTGGGGTTGAGGTGAGCGGGGCCGAGCGGGTCGCTGGCTTAGAAAAATGCATCCAACGGCTGTCGAAGCGCCTCATGGTCGGCGTGGGGACGGAGCCGATCCAGGTCAGGGTGGGCGCTGCGCGCAGCGTCTACAACCCGGGCCTCAGCGGGTACGCAGCACCTAGTCGAGGATTCGGGATAGGGACCTTCGCGGGCGGCGTGGACACCGTTGGGGGGTTCTTGGGAAGCGGGTCTGGTGCGGGTGGGCTCGGAATGAGCGGTGGGACTGTCAAAGGTTTGAGTGGTCTAAATTCGCGGGGCAAAGGTTTGGCTAAGCCGCGCAAGGGCGGCGGTAAACCTCCAAAGCCCAAGAAGGACTGAGCTCATCGCATCGCGCCAAATCGCCGAAAACTGCTTGGTGTCCGGCGGGTTCTTGGTGCGCGGTCGCATTTCTACAGGCCCGCTGCGTCCTGGCGTCCCCGTGCGTGTTACGCTGGGCTGTCGTGGATCTACAGCCTGGCTCGATGGTGACCCCGCACATCCGGCTCGAGCGAATGCTCGGCGAGGGCGGTATGGGCAGCGTGTGGGTCGCTGAACACCAGTCGCTAGCCACCATGGTCGCGGTGAAGTTCATCAGCGAAGCCGTCGCCGACAATCCTGAGATCAGGCATCGGTTTACCCGCGAAGCGCGTGCCTCGGCAAAGATCAAGAGCCCGCACGTCGTTCAAGTATTCGACACCGGGCTCGTTGACGGTCGTGTGCCTTACATCGTGATGGAGCTGCTCGAGGGTACCGACCTCGGGGAGCGCATCACGAAGCTCGGACCACGCCCGCTGCCCGAGGTCGTCAGCGTCATTAAGCAGGCGTGTAAGGCGCTCTCGAAGGCGCATGACGCCGGTGTCGTCCACCGTGACATCAAGCCAGACAACCTGTTCGTCTGTGATCCCGACGGGGATCCGCACGTCAAGGTGCTCGATTTCGGTGTGGCCAAGTCGGACGAGAACACAGAGTTCGGCATGACGTCGACGGGCACTATGGTCGGTACTCCCTACTACATGAGCCCGGAGCAGCTCATCAGCGCCAAGCATGTGGACGCTCGTTCGGACTTGTGGTCGCTCGGGATCGTCGCATACCACGCGCTCATGGGCCGACTGCCCTTCGACGCCGAGACGTTCGCGGGTCTGGTCATCGCGATCGAGAAGTCCGATTTTCGTCCGCCGTTCGAAACGGATCGCGTGGGTTCTCCGGAGCTGGATGCTTGGTTCTTGCGTGCGATCTGCAGGCAGCCCGCAAACCGGTTCGCGTCTGCGGCAGAGATGGCCGCCGCGCTCGACGACGCGGTCGGCAATCCACGCTCGACGATGGCGTCGGCTCCGTTCCACTCCATCCCGGACGTGGGCGAAGTCGGGCAAGCGGCGGTGACTCAGAACGCCATTAGCCAGGGTGGATCGAGCACGCCGGGCACAGGTGGGACGCTGCCCTTGGGGCACGGTGAGACGCTGGCCGGCACGGCGACCGAGAGTCAACGAGGGTCACGCAGGGGTCTGGGGCTCGCGATTGGCGTCGGAGCGCTGCTGCTGATCGTCCTGGGCATCGGCGGTGCCATTGCGTTCAAGTCGGGGGGCGGCGAGGTTGCCGCGGAGCCACTGGACGCGGCAGAGACGCCGGCCGCAGCCGCACTCGGTGCGACCGAGCCCGATTCCGATGTAGACAGGACCGACCCTGTTGCCGCCCCTTCGGTCGCTCCGGTTCCCGAACCGCCACCGTCGGCGAGCGCTGCCGATCCGACGCCGCAGCGCCGCGACAAGCCAGCGGTGGCCGCGCCCAGGCGCACTAAGTCGAAGAAGCCGACTCCCAAGGTAGAGCCAAAGCCGGATCCGAAGCCTCAGAAAAAGACGCCAAAGGTCGAAGATTACGGGTTCTAGCCGGTCCGAACTGAAGCCGAAGAAGGCTGAGCGCATCTAAGCTCAGCAATCGCCAGCGGGCGGCGTACCCGCTAGGATGGTGAGGATTATGAGCATGCATCGGATTCCACCCTTGAGGGCGTCTTATCGCTGGAGGCGGGCGAGCGCTATCGCTGCGCTTGCCTTGCTGGTGACTACGGTCAGCGCGGCGCAGCCGAGCGCCGCCGACAAGGAGACCGCTCGGACGCTGATCGGTGAAGGTCAGAAGAAGTTCAACGCCGAGGACTATCAGGGCGCGCTGATTTCCTGGAAGGGTGCCGATGACATCATGAAGGTCCCCACGACGGGACTCCGGGTCGGCAAGGCGTACGAGAAGGTGGGCAAGCTCGTCGAGGCTTTGGATGTATGGCTGCGGGTGATGCGCTCCCAGCCCAAACCGGGCGAGTCCAAACTGTTCGCGAAGGCTCGGGAGGAAGCCAAGGGGCTCGCGGCGGCGGTGACCAAGCGCATCCCGTCGGTGAAGTAGGGGTCGCCCGTCAGGTTCTCGGCGGGAGCGTGCATGGGAGCCACCGGCGGGCCCTTGACGAAGCCGAAGCTATCGACGAAACCCTCCGCGAACAGGCT
>JAUIKB010000311.1 GCA_030430975.1 Polyangia bacterium | reverse complement strand
GGAGGTTGAGCTCTTCGTCTTCCTCGGGCTTGAGCTCGAGGTCTTCATCCCGAGGCTCGGTCGCCGGCTTGGCTGTGGATGGCTTCGGAGTTGAACGCTCGGTTTTAGGCGGCTTCGGCGTCGCGCGGGCCGGCTTGGCGCCGGTTCGAGGCGGCGAGAGTCCGGGCTGGGTTTTCGGTTTGGCGGGCGAATCGAATTGATACGCCAGCCCTATGCCGAGCACGTTGGCGCTCGCTTGGTAGAGACCGGCGTTGATCGGCGGGGATTCCTCGGACGGGTTGGCGCGGACAGGGTTGACGGCGTTAATGCGCGCCTCGCTCAGGCTCACCGTTTCCTCGAATCCGAAGACGCGACCGATCAATCCGTCGAAACGCCACTTTCCGATATGCAGCCCGAAGCCTGCGGCGAGCGTGAGCTTGTTTAGATCGACGGTGGTGGCGCTCAGATAAGGGCGCGGAACGGCGCTTGTTTCGTACATCCCGCCCAGCCGCAGATCGATGTCGTACCCACCGAGGTTCACCCGTTGTTCACCGCCGAGGCGAGCCGACCAGGCGCCCTGAAATCCGCGTTCGAGTGTAATCGGGCTCACCGCATACTCGCGGGGAAAGGCCTCGACGTTGTTGAGTGAGATGTTCTCCGGCGTCACCGTGATGGCGTCGTGGGCGCCCCAGAACTCGTACACGAATGCAGCCTCGACGGCGGTGGTGTCGGTAGGCTTCACCTCCACGCCGGCCCGCAACGTTTGCGCTAGATCGAACTGCACGTTGGCGTCCCGGCCGACCTGCGACGCGTTGGTGAACACGGCGGCGCTCGGCAGCCGAACATCGATGGTCGCCGGCGCGTTGACAACGATCGGGAGATGGTACGACACGCCGATCTTCAGCGCGTCGATCGGATTGATAATGATCCCAGCGGTGCCGGTGGGGGCTACGATCGGGCCGACCTTCAACTGGGAAATCGCGTCGTACTCGGGTTGCTCGGGCGCGCAGATGAACCGGTCCGGGACGCACGCGCTGAACGCGACGCTCGTGTTGAAGTTGCCGGCCAACACCTCGACGCCCAGCCCGATGGCGACTTCTTTGATCGGCTTGTACGCGCCGTAGGCCCCGAGGATTGCGAGCGCTGAGCCCTCCAGCGAGAGCAGGGAGTAACGCTGGGGTGACGGCTTGCCTTTGACTGTCTCCGGGTACGTAGCGATCGCGGCGTACGGTGCCCACGCACCGAGCGCGATCGTGATGTCGGGATTGACCGGATGTGAGTACGCGAGCGTCGGGATCGGGATGACCGGGCTGGAGCCCTCTACCTCTGTGAGTGTCCGTTCGCGTGGTGGACCGATCGGATCTCCTGTGTTCGGGTCCTTTTGCTGGACAGAAATTTTGCGCTGATACAGACTGCTGAAGTTCAGCCACGCTGCGTCGAACAGCAACTGCTGTCCGGTGTACGCCAGACCCGCGGGATTGTAGTAGATCGCTCCGGCGTCGTCGGCACCGGCAACGAACGCGCCGCCGCGCGCGAGCGGGCGCACGCCGCGGTCCGAAAAGTAGAGGCCGGCGGCGCGGGCATCGCCCAGCGCCAGCAAGGTCGCGCCGGCCGCGCTTGCCGTTAGCAGTCGGCGTAGCGCCGTCCGGAGGGGGACGGCGGTAGAGCTTCGGATGTTCATTTGCCGTTTCGGTGACGAATGATCTCGTACAGCTGCTCCATACCGCGGGTGCGGCTGGTCATGAAGTCCCGAACGGTGCCGAAGACGAATTGATAGTCCTGCGCGTCGAGGGGCTCACCGGGGCCCTTTGATGCGTCGGCGCGGTTGACTTCCGCGATGGTGTCGAGAATGACTTCCAGCGGCGTGGGGCTAGCAGGATTGTCCGCATTCATAGGCGTGATCAGATTCCGCAGAATGCGGTCCAGCACGCGATATGGGTCGTAAGGATTGCGCGTGGGCACTCCGTCCTTAACCGGCTCGTCCATCAGGGCCTGAGTCAGCTCAAGCACGCGGTCCGCGACGCCGGGTACGGGCTGAGATTGTCCGGCCGTTGCTTGCCAGGGAGCCGCCGCGGCCGCGACCGCGTTGTAGATCGGCGGCATGCGTTCATCGTCTGCCAGCAGCTGCATCATGTCCGTCAGTGAGGTAACGGTTGAGTGGAGTGCGTCGTGGTCGCTTGCTTGCTGCATGAGATAGCGCAGGAAGCGAAACAGTTCCGTTCGGGTCGCGGGATCTTCGTTCAGTTGATCGACGAGATTGACGGACGTGCCGAACACTGGACCACCCATGGACTCGGCGGCCTTGGTGGCGAGGTCCTTTGACCCCCACGTGCAAGCAGTCCCGGACTCTCGGTCCGGGCAATTGGCGTTGAGCTGCTGGCGGAGTACCTCGACGAGGATCGGCGTCGCCTTCGCCAGCGTCGGGTTCCGAAACTGAGCTGCTGCACCCTCGCCGTCCACGGATAGGAATGTGTCGACTAGGTTCGAACGCGCCGCACGCCAGCGAGCCTGTCGAGGGTCGCCGTTGAGCTGGTCGTCCATACCGCGCAATGCGTTTGCGAACAGGTTAAACGGCGTTACCGGTGTGGGGGTCGTACCGTCCGCCCACGTCGTCTGGGTGTTGCCTGCGCGGTCGGTCATCCCGACGCTGGCGGCGTAATCCGGGCCGACGAACGCCTGAGTGATCTCCAGCATGACGTCCAGGCCGTTGCGCGTCCGGTTGTTGCGCGGGTCCGGGATGTCCATCTTGGACACGATGTCGACCACGTTGGCCAGCGCCGGAAGGAAGTCGCTGTTGAACGTCTCGGTAAGTATGGGTTCGTACCGGCTCACGCCGCTGAAGGCGCAGTAGTCTGGGTTCCAGGCGGGGTCGCCTTTGCGCCATGTGCCGTTCGGGTTGCAGTCGGTCGATTGGTCGGTTGACCAGTGCCGGTACAGCGCTTCGGTGAGCTCAAGGAACAAGTCTCCGGCGTCGTGTTTGTCGAAGGCCTGCAGCACAGGCACGATGCCTTTGTAGAACTCGTTCGTCTCCCAGCCAAAGATCACGCCCTCATCGCGGGTGCGTAGGAGGTTCTTTGGATCGCCAGGCTGACCTGCCAAAATACCCGTGGACCACGTGACGCTCGGGGAACAGTCCGTAACGACGAGCTGCTTCGTGGCGCCGGTATCGACGTCGTCTGTCGTGACCGTTCTAGTTGGACAAGCCGAGGTGCTGATCGGCTCGATCAGAGACGAAATGAACTCGTTGGTTCCGGAGTTGATGCCGTTGATGTGCGGATCCAGGTCCGGCAGGTTGCCGAACTTGGCGCTTTCTGCACCGAAAAACACGAATCGGTTGAACGCCGTCGGTGTGGGCTTCGTCGTCATCCCGTTGATGCCGGCGGCTTTCTCAAGCAGTTCGTCCTTGTCCAAGCCTAGTTGGCCGCCGAGTGACAGCAACGTATTCAGGAATCCGGACTTGGGTTTGATCTCCGCCTGCGGTGTGCGCTTCGGCTCGTAGTAGTGATCGATGATGGCGTCCAAGTACAGCAAGCCGATGTCGTTGAACTCGAGCAGCTCGCATTCGTCAGCCGTACCGATGATCGGGTAATTGAACGGAATACACAGCGAGCCCACGCACACTTCAGCCTTGAGCTTTGCGCCCGCTCGGTTGCATGCGTTGACGCCGTTCATGTCGTGAATGATGCGTAGATAGCGATGCCAGTCGCTGCGGTTCGCTCCCATGTCGGGCTGGGACTTATCGGACGGCGTCGAGGGAGCGCAGCTGGCTCCGGAGTTCGGCTTGCACCCGGTGGTGAGGTTGCGCGGACCCGCGTTGATATCATCAGGGTCGTACGTCAGCTTATCCGTGAAACGGTTGAAGTTCGCGAGCGCCGGGCCGAGCGACCCGGTGACATCGGGGTGAGTCAACGCGAGCAGTACATCTTTGAAGAGCGCCTCGTTCTTGGTCAGCTTGACGACGACCTCGATCATCTCGTCCCAGATGGTGACGCGCGGGTCGAGCACGGCTTCTGGGTGGTTATTCGAGATCTCTCGCACCTTGAGAGCGGCGCCGATCACTCGGGCGAGCGCCTGCTCGTGGTCGACCATTAGCTGCTTGGTGAACAACAGCCAGCTATCGCTGTTGGGGTGAGCCAGAATCTGGCCGGTTGCATGAATCAGGTCGAGCATCGGCGACGAGTTCGTATCGAAACCCGCGTACTTGCCTGCGGCGGTCTCCTTCTCGATCGGTGCGCCGTACAGCTTGAAGGCGCCAGCGAGCAGGCCGCTGACGGTGCCGCCGCCGGGCGCGGCCTCGTCCGGCTCGAGCAAGGGCTCGAGATCGCGCACGAGCGCCGCGGCCAGCGACTGTGACGTGTCGACGTACTCGTACAGGGTGTCGCCCCCGCCGCCGATCGGTCGCCCATACAGATCGAGTTGGCCGATCGGGGTGATGGTTGGGACAAAGAACGGCGGGTCCACCGGCGCCAAAGTGCCCCCAGCGGTCACGAAGCGTCCAAACGCGTCGACGTCAGCTAAGCCGTCGCCATTCGCGTCGCTGAACGGCCCAGCCATCACGCCGCCGCGCGGTAGCGCGACGCCGCGCGTGTCGCGGCGCACCAGGAATCGAGGGGTCGCATCGAACGCCGCGAACGCCGGATCGGTGGACAGCATCATGGCTTGACCGACTTCGACGTTGGTCCGAGGCCGGTTCGGCTGACCCGTCGTCGCATCCACCGCGTAGCGCGGAGGCCGAGGAATCGGCGTGGAGGTTTGCAGTTCCAGCTCGGTCTGTGCCAGCACCTGTTGAAAGGCGGGACGCATCGGTCCTCCGGGCCCGAGCTGCGGCACCGCGGTTTGGGCCAGCTGGCGCAAAGCCGGGTATCCGAGGGCGGGCCGCATCGCCCCCAGCGCGACTCGCAGCGGACGATAGCCTTGGCGACCGGCTACGCTGGCGAGCGCCTCGCGCGCCGCCGCGGCTACGTTTGGATCGATATTGGCGGTGTACGGGTCGTTCTTCGCCGGACCGCTTAGAGCGGCGAGCATACGTCCGGTCGAGCGCGTGACGCTGGGCAGTAACGGTTCGCGCGCGCCCGGATCGATCGGATCTTTTTCGTACAGCGGGACTAAATTCTTGAGGAACTCACTAAGCGCCTTGTGGCCGCCGATCGTTCCTTCACCGTGCGGGATGGGTAGCTCCGCGTTGTCGAAGGTCTTGTCGAGCGCTTCGATCAGCTGTGGTCGCCGTCGCGCAAGCGCTTCTAGCTTCGCGACCGACAGCTGGCGCTTGAGCGCAGCGGTGCCGCTCACCGGAGGGAGCACCGCCGGGTCCTGGTTGACCTTGTCAGCATATTGCCCTGCGGAATTTCGATGGCACAGGTCGTGAAACGTCACGCCTTCGATGTCTTCGGCTAGCACCGACGCGCCCAGCCGGTCACACAGCGCGCTGTACACCTCGTCCCCGACCGTGCCGGGTGGAGGCGCCCGGCGTTTCGCATCAAAGTCCTCCGTGCACGAAGTTGCGAGTGACATGGCAAACGCACCCACCACGGCGCGGCGCCGCCAACTGATTCCCGTCGTCCGTACTGGCATCACCTTCAGTGTTATCGATGCGTGGGCGAACCCCAAGCATCACCGTGCGTTCGTGTATGACGCGACGCGTTGCGAACGTGCGAACGTGCGCCCGCGGACTGGGTTTGTTCCGCTGATCGTGCGATGTACGGGAGCATGGGTTGCCTAGAAGCGATTGTGTTAGCGGCGGGGCGCGGAACGCGCATGAAGAGCGCAGTTCCCAAGGTACTGCACCGGGTCGCTGGCCGGGCGCTCGTCCATTACCCGATACAGGCCGCCATCGACGCTGGAGCTCAGCGAGTCGTGGTCGTTGTCAGTCCGGACACGCAAGCCGAGGTGAAGGCGGACGTCGACGCAGCCTTTGCGACGGCGTCGATTCGGTACGCGGTGCAAACCGAGCCCCAGGGCACCGGAGACGCGGCGCGCGCCGGGATGACGGCGGTCAGCGACTCCGCCGATCGGCTACTCCTGCTCTGCGGCGACACGCCGCTTTTGACGGGTGCAGACATCGCGCCGCTGCTCGCGGAGCTCGACGCCGGTGCCAGTCTCGTAGTGCTGAGCTGCCGGCCGGGCGACCCGACCGGCTACGGCCGAATCCTGCGCGACGCGGACGGCCAGGTGCGCGGGATTCGCGAACAGCGCGACTTGGAGCCAGAGCAGCGCGAGATTGCGGAAGTGAACTCGGGCGTATTTGCCGGCACTGCGGACGCATTCCGAGCGGGGCTCGGCGGCCTGACCGCCGACAACGCGCAGGGCGAATACTACGCGACGGACATGGTCGAGATGTTGGCAACCGAACAAGACGTGCGCGCGATCGTCGGCAGCAGCGACGCGTTGCTCGGCGTCAACGATCGTACTCAGCTAGCCGAGGCAGCGGACTTGCTGTACCGAGTTCACGCGACCCGTCTGGGACGGGGCGGGGCGATGATTCACGTCGGAGCACGGATCGATACGACCGCGACGGTCGAGGCGGACGCGACGGTGCACGCCGGCGCTGAGCTCCGCGGCACGACTCGGGTCCGCGCCGGAGCCGTGATCGATGTGGGCTCGATCGTGACCAATTCGACCATCGGGACCAACGCTTACGTCAAGCCGCACTGCGTCGTCACCGATAGCGACGTGGGTGCTGGAGCCCAGGTCGGTCCGTTCGCGCACCTGCGCCCCCGCAGTTCGCTGGGTGTGAACGCCAAGGTCGGCAATTTCGTAGAGACGAAGAACGTTCGTTTGCGCGACGGCGCCAAAGCGAGTCACTTGGCGTATCTCGGCGACGGCGATGTGGGTGAGGGTGCGAATATCGGCGCGGGAACGATCTTCTGCAACTACGACGGGTTTCGCAAACACCACACGAGCATCGGCGACGGGGCGTTTATCGGCAGCGACAGCCAGCTGGTCGCACCGGTGAACATCGGGAAGAACGCGTATGTCGGAACCG
>JAUIKB010000310.1 GCA_030430975.1 Polyangia bacterium | reverse complement strand
GTCAGCATCATTGCCGGCAACGGCATCAACTACGGGATTATGTTCCAAGCTCGCTACATCGAGGCGCGCCGTGATCAAGGCCTCGATGTGCCCGACGCCATTCTGTTCGCTCATCGGGACACTTGGGTCCCCACCCTCGCCTCCGGGGCGACGGCTGCGCTGGCATACGGTTCGTTGGTCGTGACGGACTTCCGCGGCTTCAAGCACTTCGGCGTCATCGGCGGCTACGGCATGCTGCTGTGTTGGCTCGCTACGTACCTGTTCATGCCCGCAATCCTCGCGGCCAGCGAGCGCGTCCTACCCGCTTTCAAGAAGAACGACGACAAGAAACCCACCAAGGTACGCGGCTATTACGGCGTGATCTTCTCCAAGTTAGCCGGCAAGTTTCCTCGAGCGCTGACCATCGCAGGCGTCGCGCTCGGGATCGCCTCCATAGGGTTAACCGTCAAGTACTTCGCCGAGGATCCGATGGAGTATAATCTCAAGAAGATCCGTAACGAGCGCAAAGACGAAAGCGTCGCCGGCAACCTGTCGCACCGCGTGGACAAGATTGTCGGCCGCCTCGGACAAGACGGCATGGCGATCATGACCGATCGGCTTGACCAGGTGCCGCTCCTTGAGAAAGAGCTACAGAAGGTCTACGACGCCGCTCCGGAGAAACAGAAACCGTTCGAGAACGTCGTCACCGTCTACTCGCTGCTACCGAAAAACCAAGCCGAAAAGCTGCCCGTCGCGAAGGAACTCCTCCGGACGATTCGACGCGCGCGAAAGCGCGGCTTCATCAAAGACAAAGACTGGAAGGAGCTTGAGCCCGAGCTTCCGAAAGGCAAGCTCAGTGAGATCCGCATTGAGAACCTGCCTGAATTGGTGGCTCGTTCGTTCACCGAACGGGACGGGACCGTCGGTCGCATCGTCTTCATCGTTCCGAAGAGCGGTTTTTCTGTATGGGATGCAAAGTACCTGATGCGCTGGGCTGACAGCTACCGGGAAACGACACTACCGAACGGGGAGAAGGTTCTGGGATCTGGAAGCGCGGTGATCTTCGCCGACATGATCAAGACCGTGGGCGAAGACATCCCTAAGGCGATCTCGGTCGCGTCGCTCGGAACCATCTTGGTCCTGCTGATCGCGTTTCGGTTTGGCCGCGAATCGCTGGGCGTGTTCTTGCCGTGGCTACTCGGCGTCAGCATGTTGGGCGCATTTCTCTATCTAATGGAGATCAAACTGAACTTTCTAAACTTCGTGGCGATCCCGATCACGATCGGCATCGGTGCCGAGTACGCGCACAACCTGATGCAGCGCTATCGCGTGGAGGGTGATGAGCGGATCCTCCACGTCGTTCGCGAGACCGGTGGAGCGGTCATCCTGTGCTCGCTCACCACGACGATCGGCTACCTCGCTCTAATGTGGTCCATCAACCATGGCATCCGAAGCTTCGGCCTCGCCGCCGCGATGGGTGAGGTCTTCTGCATCGGCGCGGCAGTACTGGTTCTGCCTGCTGCGCTGGTATGGCGCGCGAAACGTCGGGCTGCGCGCTCCGAAACGATGTAGGTCAATGTACCCTACAGACGAATAGTCTCACCCCTTAGACGCCAAGCCGCTGGCGCCACGTGGTGTCGCGACTGTAGACAACAAGCCACACCTGGCATGCACAGAGACGATCTCCGGCGATCGCGGCTGCGATCGAGGTCTCGACTGTTGGAAGCTGTCCACATGTCCCACCTATTTTTCGCGCGCGCCTGACTGTCGTCGCCAACCGAAATGTTTACCGCTACAATACGAGTGGTCGGTTATTTCGTGAGGGAAATTTGAGCACACCTGCTGAACGCGTCGTTGTCCCGTTTCAGGCAAAAAGCCACGGCTTCGTCTCGGCTCTTGAGGAACTCTACGAGAATACACCCGCGGCGATTCACGCGATCGATTCAGCAGGTCGCTTGGTCGCCGTCAGCGACAGCTGGCTTCAGTTGCTCGGTTACAAGCGCGACGAAGTCATCGGCAGGCGCTCGGTAGAGTTCCTGACGGAGGCGTCACGCGCCAAGGCGCTCGATTCCAGTCAGATCTACGCGCGGACCGGCGCCTGCGAAAACATCGCCTACGAGTTCGTGCACAAGGATGGCACGACGGTACCGGTGCTGCTGTCGGCGAAGCTCATCCGCGATCAGAACGGCGCCGTGCACGGTTCGCACGCGGCACTCACCGACGTCACGGCCCTAAGACTTGCAGAACGCCAGCTCGACTATTCGGTCCGCTACGACGCGCTCACGGGGTTGCTCAATCGCTACGAATTCGAAGAGCACATCGGGCGTGGTCTCGCCGGCGGCCGGACCAGTGACCGAGAGCACTGCGTGCTGTACATCGACGTTGACCAGTTCAAGGCGATCAACGACACGTCTGGACACCGCGTCGGCGATACGCTGCTCCAACAAGTCGCGACGACGATTCGCAGCTGCCTGCGGAGTGACGACGTGCTGGCCCGCTTGGGCGGCGACGAATTCGGCGTCCTCCTCAACAGCGCCGGCGCACCCATCGCGCGGGATGTTGCTCAACGCATCATCGATACAATATCGACGGCGCGGTTTGACACCGGCAAACGGACTCATCGCATCGAAGTAAGCATCGGCATCGCGAACATTCGCGGCGGCACTCCGAGCGAAGCCCTGCGCATCGCGGACAGCGCATGCTTCATCGCGAAAGACGCGGGCCGGAACCGGTTTCATCTCAGCAAGGCTGGCGACGCCGCAGTCGAGGCGCACACGTCGGAATTGGAACTGCTACCGGTCATCGAGCGCGCGCTAACGAACAATAGCTTCGAGCTCTTCGCGCAGCCGATCATGTCGAACATCGGTGGCGCCGTCTCCTACGAGGTACTGTTGCGCTGGTACGAGAACGGTCAGATACGAGCCCCGTTTCGACTATTAACCGCCGCCGAGCGCTACGGTCGGATCAGGGCCGTGGACGAGTGGGTCGTCGGCGCAACGCTGGCGGCACTGGCAGCGCATCGACAGAGGCTCGAAAGCATCGACTACATCAGCATCAACTTGTCTGGACGCACCGTGGCAGAAGGAGGCTTCGCCCGGCGTATTCGCAAGGCGATCGCCGATTACAAGCTTCCGGCACGCAAGCTTGTGTTCGAACTGACAGAGACTGCAGCCGTCGCCAACCTGGAGGCGGTCGCGGGCTTCATGACGACGTTGCGCGAGGTGGGCTGCCGGTTCGCGCTGGACGATTTTGGCGCTGGCGCCAGCTCGTTTCGGTACCTGACGCACCTGCCTGTGGATGTGGTCAAGATCGACGGCGAGTTCGTCAAGGCGTGCCACACCAACACGACGAACCAGGAGATCCTACGCGCAATTCACACAGTGGCCACCGCGCTTGGAAAACAAACGGTCGCCGAGTTTGTCGAGAGTTCAGAAATCCAGGCCCAGATTGAGCGTATCGGCATTCACTCGTCACAGGGCTACCACTTCGGCCGCCCCACTCCGCTGCACGGCATCCTCAGCGGGTGATGGCCTGAATCCGGCGCCCGGTCGATTGACACTTGTCTTTTCTAGTATGGAAAATCTCCGGTGCTCAGCGCACGGCAGCGGGGTGCTGCGTCCGGCACAAGCATTGGTCCATCACCGTCGCCCGACACCCTGCCCGCCTATTCTCACACATTCTGGTTAGACAATCACCTTCTCACCGCGACCTCTGACGAGCGCTTTGCCGCCTAGCGGGCTATAATGCAAAGCACGCCACCGAGGGTCACCGCGCAGCCGAAAGAGAACATGAAGCAGCCCAAGAAGGTACTCCTCAAGCCCGTTGAACAACCTGAATCGGCTACCCGGATCCGAGTAGAAGACGCCATCCCCGCCATCCGCGGTGGCGACTCCAGCGCTTCGGCGGCCGACGCCAAACTGACCCTCCCGGCGCCCGCAAATTACGACCCGTCTCGCTATGGGAATCGCTCATGGACACTGCAACCGCTCGAAGCCGTCGACGAGGCGAATCCCCCGGTCCGCAGTATCCGGGCGGAGGACCTGGTGACCGTGTACCAACCGCTCGTCGACGTCGCTTCGACTCGAGTGATCGGCTACGAGGTAGCGATCCGAAGCAAGTGGGAAGCGTATCGCACACCTGAACTGCTGTTCGCTCAGGCGGAAAAGCAGCACGCTCTGGGCAGTCTCGGCCGTGTGGCGAGGGAGGCCGCGTTCGCTAGCGCGCCGCGCGGCCTGCTCTTCATGCCGATCCACCCGGGAGAGCTCACTACGCGCTGGCCCGTTCGCCCCGACGATCCGTTGTACATGTTCGACCGGCCGCTGCACTTGGAGTTGTCGGGAGAGGCCATACTCGATCAATATGATCTCGTTCGCGGCGCGCTCGCGGAAATCCGATCGCGCTCCGGAGCGCAGATTGTCATCAACGATCTGATGCTGGTTAAAGACGATCTGCGCCGGGTGATGGACTTGCACCCCGCCTACGTGAAGCTGAGCGCTGAGCTAGTGCGTGGCGCGCTGCCTGGCTCGGCACAAGAAACCGCCATCCGCAGCCTCGTCCGAATCGCGAAGGACTTCGGGGCCGGGACCATCGCTCAAGGGCTCCTACATGTGGACGAACTGCGGACAGTCGCCGACGCCGGGGTCCAGTACGCTCAGGGCGATCTGTTCGCTGAACCCGCATACCCACCACCTGCTTCGACCTGGCCACCGGATGCGAAGGCCGGCGGCTACAAAGACTAGCCCGCCGCTGAATCCTAGCGCTAGAGCTCCCCGGTTACCCGGATGCGGGGGAGGTCTCAGCTTCGCTCGCCGGCTCCACCGGCACCACAAGCACCGGCGTGCTGGCCGCCTGGATCACCGATTGAGCGACATTGCCGAGCAGCACGTCACTCAGACGCGAGCGTTGCCCCGCACCGACGACGATCACGTCGTACTGGTCCCGCTCGGCGACACGAGCAACGTGTTGGCCCGGGCTACCAATTTCAACGCGAACGGCCCGCACACTGCTGCGCGTGTGCGGTGGTAGCGACGCCAACAACTCGTCCATTTGAGCTGCGGCCATGGATCGAACGTTGGCCGCGGTAACGGGGTTGACCAGGGCCAGACCGCCCGCTAGCGGCGTAGGTACCTGGTAACAATGAATCAGGTCGATCGCGGCGCCATCTCGAGCGGCCAAAACCATAGCTTGCTCGATGACCGGTCGCGCCGTCGTGGGTTCGATCGCGCACAACACGGTGTGGATCGTCGCGAGTTCCGGACCGGATTCGTCACCTGCTGCGCAACTCAGTACCGGGCAACCAGTCGCGCGCAGCACACCAGCAGTGTGACCTCCCCAGAGATTGCGGAAGCCCGTTCGTTGGTGCGTCGCCATCACGATGAGATCGAATCCGCCAGCCTGCGCTACAGTGCAAATCGCGTCGAAGACCCGCGTCCGATCGCTCTTGAGGTGAAGCAGTGGCGCGTCGCGATGCATTGCCAAATGCTCGGTTAGCCGCTCGTTGGCGCTCCGCCGCCGGCTATCGACAACAACCGTGTCGACACTGGGCAGGCCGCCCCTCACCGACACCGTGGAAAGCCGCGTGTCGCCCGCACCGTCCACGGACTCGTTCGAAACATGCAGCAGCTGAACCAATCCGCTGCCGCGGACCATGCTCCGCGCCAACAGCGTGGCACGCCCAGATATGTCGCTGTAGTCCGTCGGACACAGAATGCGTCGAAACGAATAGGCGGGCGACTGCTCGAGCACGCGGATCTGCTCCAATACGTTCTGCAGCCGACTCGGTGGTCCTCCGGTCATGTTCTCGTCTGCTGCCCGCAGTCTCTGTCGTTCTTCGTCCGACCAGGCCTTCAGGATCGCCAGCTTGTCGCGCCGACTCAGTCCGAGGGCGCGCCGGACGCCGACTGGCTCCATGAAACGGTCCGACGGACTTGTGACGTAGTTTGACGAGGCTTCTAGTTGTTGTTGCATACACCTAAGTAGAAGCAAGCGTCGTTCCATCAGCTCTGCGCCCGTTATCGACTGGCATGGTTCGTGCCGCTTGCGGGTTGAACAGTCGACTGCTCAAACGTTATTTTCCACCCAATATAAGGACTCGCATGACATCCCACATCACCTTAGTCGGAGAAGACTTCACTCAGCTTTCCGGCTACGCTTTCACGTACGCAATAGACAACGCCTCGCCCGATACCGAAGTGCACATCGTTGCCGTGGGCAACGGTTTTGAAGACCGGTTGACCCTCAACATCGACGGAGACCCGCAAACGCTAAGCGCAGACGAGGCGGCCGCACTGCTCAACGAGCGCGCACAGTTTCGCATCAAGGGCCTCAGCAACTCGAACCAGGCCTTGAGAAACGTCTCGCGCGTGGTGACACACATTCGTACCGGAATACCCTCCGAGGAGATCCTTCAGCTCGCCCTGGAGCTGCGCGCGGATCTAGTCGTAGTTGGCGGCCCCGACATCCACGGCCTGAAGCGACGCATCTTGGGCTCAGTCGCCGACGCCGTCGTCCGCAACGCAACCTGCAGCGTGGTTGTGGCGCGTCCCAAAGACTATTCGGCCTCGTCCGTCCCGGAGATCGAACCTCCGTGCCCCGCATGCGTGCAGCGACGAGCCGTGACTCGCGGCGCCGTTATGTGGTGCGACAGGCACAGCGAACCTCTCCCTGCACAGCACACGTATCACTTTACGCCGGCCGACATGTCGGTCGCCCGCAAAGTGATCGGTACTCAGGGGCGGCGCTAATTGCCACGCCATGGGGCAAATTGACACAGTAGCGGCAATTCGACGCCGGGCGATATCGGATTCCAGGCAGTCAGAGCAGGCATGCAACCACAGCACCGGTGCTGATTCCGTTTGGGGGACCAATTATCCGTATGGGTTCCAACAATGCAACGGAAGAAGCTGCAGTTCACAGCGGAGTGGCTAGGTCGGAACCCAAACCTTTGGTCAATGGAACACGGCGAACCGACCTAGCGGGGAGACGGCGCG
>JAUIKB010000309.1 GCA_030430975.1 Polyangia bacterium | reverse complement strand
GCGGCCAAGGCTCAGAATGCGTTGGCAGCCAAGGGGTATCTCCCCATCTATCTCACGGCCCGACCTGAGTTTTTGGTTGGCCGCACGCGTGAGTTTCTCGATACGCATGGTTTTCCGCGCGGCATCGTTCAGACTAATACCAACAAGAGCGGCGCGCTGGGCGCAGCGGCCGTCGGGTACAAGACCGGCGCGCTCCAGCTGCTCGTCGATCGAGGCGTATCGATCGTGTACGCGTTCGGCAACAGTGACTCCGACGCGGAGGCATTTCACAATCTGAACATTGAGCGACCGCTGATGTATCAACACACGGACGCTAACTTCGGGCAGCGCCGGTTCGAGTCGTACACCGAGCTGCTGCCGGAGTTCGCAGTCCTGCCGCCCGTCTGCAACTAGCCGTTGTGTCGCAAAGCAACGTTGGGCTGCCGCAGGCAATTGTCGAGCGTCTGCGAAGCCTCCGGCGCGTGCAATCGATCGAGTTTGCGTCCCCATGGCTCGATGCGATCATCGCCGGGCACGGAGTGCGACTCACCTTGAGCTCGGACGCGCGCGCCGACGTTATGTTTGCGACGGCCCTAGCTGAGACCCTGGAAGTGCGGCCGCTTCGGGAGGGGGACCTGTACGATTTCTTCGGCAATCCGGAGCTGACGACGGACGATTCGGCGTTCGACGATCGCTTGCTGCTGCGCGGCAAACCCGAGGTTCGCGTCCGCCAGCTGTTCTCGCCAGACGCCCGCGCTGCCCTGCTTGAACTGCAGCAATTGTGGGGGGCTCTCGAACTAACGCACGAACGCCTGCAGCTATCGGCGCTATCCGCGTCTGGTGCCTCCGCCTGGCTTCGAACGGTCGAACTGATCGGACAACTGATCGAGCTGTGGTCGGCTGGTGCGGCGCCCGTCGATCATCCATATCGCTAGCCAGTTCGCCGGCGGGGGGTCTGACGCAAGCCGACACCGCGTTTGCCAGCCGTGGTCTGTGGAGATACGGTCCGCCCATGCTGAACTCTGAGCGACGCTTCCGTGGCCCCGCCTGGCTGGGTCTTTCCGCCCTCACCATGGCCGCTTGTGTGCAAGGACCACCTCCTGCCGGACCTCCCGTTCCCGTAGAGAAACCCGTTGAAGAAGCTCGTGTGATCGTGAGCACAACGCTTGCGAAGGTCGGTCTGGACGGCGGTGCGCTCGACGATCAGACCGAGCCGTGTGACGACTTCTACCAGTTCGCGTGTGGAGGCTGGATTGAGAAGACGAAGATTCCCGACGACAAAGCGCGCTGGGTTCGCAGCTTTAGCGAAATCCACAAGCGCAACGAGAAGGACCTGCTCGAGATCCTAAAGTCAGCGGCCAAGGGCAGCGCTGATCCGGCGATGGCCAAGCTGGGTGGGTACTTCGGCGCCTGCATGGACGAAGCTGCCGTCGAGAAGGCGGGTCTTGCGCCGCTGGCTCCGCTATTCGCGGCGGCGGATAGCGTCAAGGACCTGAAGACTTTGACCGACGCCATCACGACGCTCCACCAGTACAAGATTTGGGCCGTGTTCGACATCTCGTCAGAGCAAGACTTCAAGGACGCGACCAAGATGATCGCGTACCTCGACCAAAACGGTCTAGGTTTGCCCGACCGCGATTACTATGAGGTAAAGGTGGAGCCGACTAAGAAGCCGCTCACCGTGGCCAACGGCAAGAAGGCGCCGGGCCCGTCGCCGGCGACGCCGAAGAAGCAAGACGCCGACAAGCTGGCAAAGAAGCGGGACATCCTGAAAAAGTACGAAGCGCATGTCGCGCGCATGCTCGAACTGAGCGGCCTTAAGTCTGATAAGGCCAAGGCCGGGGCCAAGACCATTCTGAAGATCGAAACAGCGCTCGCCACGGTTTCCAAGACCAAGGTCGAGCGTCGCGATCCCAAGGCGCTGTACAATCGAGTAGACCGCAAGGGGGTCGAAAAGACCGTATCCAACATGCCCTGGGGCGACTACTTCACCAAGCTGGGCTATCCGTCGCTCTCGGCGATCAACATCACGAGCCCAAAGTTCTTCAGTGCCGTGAACGACTTGCTCAAGTCGTTCAAGCCGGCGGAGTGGTCGGTGTATCTACGCTGGCACGTTGTTGATTCGCTGGCTGCGACCCTCCCCAAAGCGTTCGTCGACCAAGACTTCGCGATGCGCAAGGTGCTGACGGGGCAGGAAAAGCAACAGCAGCGGTGGAAGCGCTGCGTTTCGGCAACCGACCGCGCGCTCGGAGAGCTTCTGGCGCAGCCGTTCATCAAGAAGCGTTTCGCAGGAAAGAGCAAAGAAGCGGCGGAGTCGTATGTCAAAGAGATCGGCAAAGCATTTCGCAAGGCCGTGAGAAATTTGGACTGGATGACCGGCAAGACCCGCGAGCGCGCCCTAGCAAAGCTGGACGCGATGGCGTACCTGATCGGCTATCCGCCCAAGTGGAAGAAGTACGGTTTCGAGGTCGGTGACGCTTACGCGAAGAACTCGCTGAGCTATCGGCGCTGGGACCTCAAAGATCGACTTGGCGAGATAGGCAAGCCGGTGGACCGCGAGAAGTGGGAGATGAGTCCGCCGACCGTGAACGCCTACTACCACCCGCTCAAGAACCACATGGTGTTTCCCGCGGGCATCTTGCAGCCACCGTTTTACAGTGTTGACGCGGCGGTGCCTGTCAATCTTGGCGCGATGGGCATGGTCGTCGGTCACGAATTAACGCACGGTTTTGACGACCAAGGCGCGCAATTCGACAAGGACGGAAACCTGTCAGGCTGGTGGGAGCCGAACGTCGAGAAGACGTTCAAAGAAAAGACAGGCTGCGTGGACAAGCAATATAGCAGCTACGAGGTGCTGCCGGGCCTCAAGCTCAACGGCAAGTTGACGTTAGGTGAGAACATCGCGGACATGGGCGGCGTAAAGCTAGCGTTTATGGCGTATCGCGCGATGCGTGAAGGCGCTGACACCGAGCTTGTGGCGGATGGCTACACCGAGGACCAGCAATTCTTCATCGCCACCGGGCAGATCTGGTGTTCGAAGTACCGCGAACAGTATGCGCGCATGGCGGTTCAAAACGATCCCCACAGCAATCCGCGCTTTCGAGTGAACGGTCCGTTGTCCAACACGCCGGAGTTTGCGAGCGCCTTCAAGTGTGAGGCCGGATCGAACATGAACCCGAAAAACCGATGCGCCGTGTGGTAGCGCTAGACCGGGTCAGAAGCGCGTTTGTCTGACGCGCGACGAGTCATCCTGCGACGCCGTGCGCGCTTCGTCGCCGCGGCGTTGACTGGTGTGGGCGTCGCGGTGCTGCCGGCGCGCGCGGACGCCGCTGACGACGCGGAGACCGACAAGGAACCAACACAACCCGAGCCACCGGCGGCTCGCCCGCAGATCTGTCTGTCCGACGTCGACATCGAGGGCGAAGTGATTCAGCCTCCGTCCGATGGCGGGTCGCCCGACGGCGGGTCGCCCGACGAAGCTGGCAATGGGGGCCCGAGTGACGGCGCGTGCGCCGACTCAGATGGCATGTGCTTTCCGCAGCCATGTCTGAGCTTCGACGGTTTGGCCGGTGGCGGACGCGAAGAAGGGCCTCGCGTGTGCTTGAGTATCTACGTGCCTGAGGCGCGGCGCTGGCAGCTTGGCTAGCGTTCGGACCATCCGAAGGCTCGATCCCGTCAGCGTCGGGATTGTCGGCGGCGTTGCGGCTGGACAGCGGGGTAAGGCTCGGCGACGGGGTGTTCGTCGGTCTAGCGCTCGACTTGACCATCGCGCCGGCCGCGACGCTCGAGCACGACGGAGCAGAAAGCGCTGCTGATCAGCTCGGCTTGTTCGGCCTGCTGGGACCATTTCTGCGCTGGTACTCGAG
This sequence comes from Polyangia bacterium, assembly GCA_030430975.1. GTDB lineage: Bacteria > Myxococcota_A > Polyangia > Polyangiales > Polyangiaceae > JAUIKB01. The sequence goes on along the minus strand of JAUIKB010000309.1, from coordinate 3,137 downwards.
CGGATCGAGCGGCCTGTCTATCACCGGTGTGGTGTCGCCCGTTTCCGTCATCGCATCGCCCGCGCCTGACTCGGGGCCGAAGCTGGGACCCGGACTCGGGCTGTTTGTGGGCTACAGCGCTCCGGTTTCAGAGGGCTTGAAGCTCGCGGTGGGCGCGCGCGGCGGACTTGGTTGGGGCTTAGTCGGCGCCGGCTTGGCCGGTACCGTGCGGGCCACGACGGGCGGGCTCGAGCTTTCGCTTGTCTACTGACAGGCGACCACGACTTCAGCTTCGGTCGGCGTCTGCTCAGCCTTTGTGCATGCGTCCTGGCACAAGACGAGCGCCACGGGCGTGCCGTTGGCATTGCGGAAGTACCAGGCGTCGGGGCTGCCGGCGCAGCCACTCTCATCGGCAACGGCCGCCAACGTCATGCCGGATAGCTTGACGCTGATGTCGCTGGCGGCCGCGCCAGCGGGCAGCTGGTAGTCGCAGCGGCCTAGGTCGGCGATGGTGGCCATCGCTTGGCTGGCGTCGGCTGCCGGAGTCTGTCCGGAGCCGAAGTTTACGATGTGCGGCGCGGTCGTGCCGCCGGCCGTCGCGCCGGCGGCCATCGCCGTTACCAGCGCATTGTCTGGAGAGCCGTCCGTGTTGAGTTGTACGAAGTGCGTCGGGACGCTAGGCGAGCCGCCAAGCGCCAAACCCGCTGCATCAGCCAGAGCCTGACCTCCGTCACCGCACTGGTTCGGAGCGTCGTCTGCCATATAGACAACGGCCCCTAGCTGCTCCGGGTTTTGGCTCAAGTACGTCTGCAGGTAGGTAAGGCCACCTCGCAGAGCGATCCCGCCCGGGCTGCCACCGACCGGCGACTGAGCCGCGAGCGCGTTGCTCAGCGTGGTCGCTCCGCTGGGCAAGGGGGTGAGGGCCACCGACGGGGTGACGTAATCAGCCTGCGTGCAGTTGTGCGGTTCCATGCAGAAACCTTGCTGCAGCTCCGCACAGAACCCGCAGTTCTGGAACGAACTGCCGACCTGTGGACAGTATCTATTCGTATTGGTGCAACCACCGATCTCGACACAGCTAATGCCGCCGCCGCAATCGTTGTTGTTCACGCACGTTCGGAAACCGCCGTCGTCGCAGATCTTCTTGGTGCACTGGCCGGCGGCACCACAGGCGCTCGTATCCGCGCATCGAGTCGGGCCCAGCATGATGGGATAGAATCGTAGGCCCACCTGCGCGTTACTCAGGCTTTGGAACGCGGTGTTCAGTCCACTGGTGATCGCCGAATAGATCGGGAAGCTGCTCGAGTCCTCGACCGAGCCCGACGTGTCCACGATAATGTGGAAGTTGCGTGTGGTGCGCATGGCCTGTGACGTGGTCGGTTGGCAAGGGCCGGTTCCTCCTGAGCCGGATCCTCCGGCACTTGAGCCGCCTGAACTTGAGCCGCCGCCGCCCGTTCCGGCGCCGCCCCCGGGCCCACCGCCGCCCGGTCCGCCTGCCCCGGTGCCGCCGGATGCTCCGCCAACGCTCGAGCCAGCGCCGGTGCCAGCGCCACCGGGTCCCGAGTTCCCGATGCCTCCCGTAGACCCTCCGTTTCCACCGCCCGCGGCGCCGCCGGCGCCGTCGCCGAATACCGCGCTGTCGTCACCGCCACACGCGACGGCAAGTCCCAGGGTTAACAGTGGAAAGACAAGTAGGCGGGTCGATCTCATCACCCGCCAGTAGACCACGGAGCGCCTGGCGATGCCACTGGCGGAGCGTGCACCGACAGGTTCGTTTCGAGCTAGCGGAATGTTCGGATCTGAATGCTAGAAACCGTCTCCCCGCCGGCAGCCACATCGCTTACAACGACGATCGGGTCGCCCGGCAGGACACGGTTGCGGCGCCGCAGTCGGTCGAAGGCGTTGCGGATCGTCTTTTCGGGATCCGAAGAGAAGTCCATGTAGAACGGCACGATCGACCGATTGAGCCACAGTTTTCGCCGCGTGCTCGTCATGTTGGTGAACGCGTAAATGATGGCGCTACTCGGGCGAAAGCTGGCGACTTGTTGCCCCAGGTGTCCGCGCCTCGTGATGACGACGATGGCCGGCGAATTCAGCGCGTCCGCCAACCGGCACGCGGAGCGGCACAGGTGTTCGCGATGGTCGCCGGGGTGGCGCTCGACATGGAACTCTAGACCGGGGTCCTTCTCGGTGCGGCGTGTCAGGCTGTCGAGCACCTCTACGCACCGGGAGGGATGGCGCCCGGTGGCGGTTTCTCCGCTCAACATCACCGCATCAGCCTGCTCGTAAACAGCATTTGCCACGTCGGTAACCTCCGCACGTGTCGGCATCGGATGTTCGATCATCGATTCGAGAAGGTGGGTTGCCACGACGACTGGTTTTCCGGCGATCGCGCAGGCGCGTACGAGCTTTCGCTGAATCCCTGGAAGCTCACGAAAATCCACTTCGACGCCGAGGTCACCTCGAGCCACCATGATTCCGTCGCTAACGGCGAGGATGGCCGCGAAGTTGTCGACACCCTCGCGGTTTTCGATCTTGGCGATCAAACGCGTAGTCAGTCCCGCCTCTTCGATCATCTGTCGCGCTTCGAGTACATCGTTTGGCGATCGGACGAAGCTGAGAGCGATAAAGTCGACATCATTTTCCATGCCGAACTGGATGTCGCGCTTGTCCTTTTCGGTGATCGACGGCAAATTGACCCGGATGCCGGGCAGATTGACGTGTTTGCGCGAGCCCAACATGCCGCCGTCCAAGACGCGACACCGCAGCTGGCGTTCCATTATCTCCAGAACCTCGAGGTTGATAAGACCGTTGTCGACCGTGACTCGATCCCCAACGTTGAGGTCGCTGACAAGGTGATCGTACTGGACGTGGACGCTCTTGACCTCCGGGTCTTCAGCGGGGCTTACGGATAAGCTAATCACTTCGCCAACCTTGAGGTGAAGGTTCTCGCTGACCTCACCGGTCCGTATCTCAGGACCCTGGAGGTCGAGCAGAATTGCGATCGGGTGGTTGAGCTTCTTGTTGAGGCTCTTGATACGCCGCATTGCCATCAGGTGGCTCTTGTGGTCGCCGTGAGACATGTTGAGGCGAGCGATGTTCATACCCGCCTTACCCATCGCCTCGATCATCGCCGAGTCGTGGCTGGCGGGCCCCAA
>JAUIKB010000308.1 GCA_030430975.1 Polyangia bacterium | reverse complement strand
ACTGGTCCACCAGCGCGATCGGTCCGTTAAAGCAGACGCCAGCCGGGTTGAATACGAACGCGTTCGAACCGCGGATCACCACGACATCGTTGTCGGGTCCGGTATTGCCCGGCAGCCGCGCTGAGACCACCAACGTGGGGTCGATGTCAGCGCCGCCCGAACACTGCGTCGCGGTAATGCTCGGATCAAACGCGAAGTTACTATTCATGAGGTAAAATTGATTGTCGTTGGCACGTAACGCGGCCACCAGCTCACCGGTGCCCACGTCGACTCGGGCACCGCTGATCGGGTCCAGCGGCGGGCTTCCACTGGCATTGATCGTCAACGGGATCGCCAGCCCAAACGTCGCCGACTGAAAGTCGTACGTGCGCGCGCTCGAACCGAATACGCCGATCAGCGACGGAATCGTCGACGTGCCGCTGAATAGAATATCCGGCCGCACAGGAACGGTGCTCGTCGTCACCCACTGACCCTCGGCTGTGAAACGCCCGTTTGCCGTCAAGCGATAACGCGCCGTGCCTGAGGCCATGAACACCGTAGCGCCTGGCGTCGCATCATGATCGAAGGCCGCACCAGCTTGAAAGCGCAGCGGTGAATTGTCTTGGGCGACGGCCGGCACCGTGACCACGCTCGGCAACAAGACGGTGAGTCGCGATTGTCGCGCCCCGGCGCTCCCGCCCGAACCTCCGCTGCCACCGGACCCACCTGCACCGCTGCCGCCCGAGCCGCCGCTGCCACCGGACCCACCCGCACCGCTGCCGCCCGAGCCTCCGCTGCCGCCCGAGCCTCCGCTGCTGGTTCCACCGCCTCCCCCCTGGCCTGCGAGTCCTCCCGCACCTGCAGCTCCACCGCTGGAACCGCCGACGCCGCCCGCACTCGAACCCCCTGCGCCACCGGAACTCGCACCGCCACTCGAACCACCGATACCCCCTGCGCTTGAGCCGCCCGCACCGCTCGAACCGCCCGCGCTTGAGCCGCCCGCGCTGGAGCCCCCTGCACCGCTCGAACCGCCCGCGCTTGAGCCCCCTGCACCGCTCGAACCGCCCGTGCTCGAACCAGCGGAACCCGAAGCGCCCGCCGCAGCTCCGGTGCCGCTCCCAGCCTCACCACCGCTTCCGCTCACTCCACCCTGCCCCGCGCTCGATCCGGCCTGACCTGCCGCCGCGCCGCTCGAACTGCCTGCAATGCCTGCCACTGCACCAGAACCGCCGGCTCCCACGCCAGAACCGATCCCGGGGGCGTCTTCGCCATCACAGGCCGGGACGCTCGCCAGCACGCCGCACCAAAAAACCGCAATAAACCGGGCTGTTTCGTTCGTTTTCATCCGTAGAGCCTCCGCTCGAGCGCAGCGAAATCGACTCCGCCGCGTGTCGTCAGTGGCACCACCGCGGTGTCCCCATCACATTATTTCAGATTCGAGTCTCCGACCCGACCCGCGACGACCCGCGTGCGTCGCCCACCACCCCGTGAGGAGCGACCGAGGCACCTAGGCGGAGCGCCCAAACAGGTCCCAAAAGATCGCCACAACCGTAAACACCACGACGAACGAGAACGCTTGGCGAAGTCGACGCGTCGGCAGCTTGTTGGTGAGCAGCGCGCCGACCTGCGCACTGACGCTCGCGCCGATGCTGAGCACCATCGCCAGCCCAAGATGGACGTTGCCCTGATGCGCGTGCAAGAGCGTGCCGAAACAGGCGCTCGCAAGCAGCACCAAAATGCCCGTACCGGCGGCCTGACGCATCGGAAAACCGAACCCGTAAAGCATCACTGGCATCAAAGCGACACCACCGCCGATCCCTAATAATCCAGAAAGAAAACCCATCATCACACCGACATAGGCAACGACCAGGGCCGACACACCACTGAGCGGCAGCCGCGGCAGGTCGACCAGCGGCGGCAGCCGGATCCGCGCCATCGGTCCGCGGCGAACGTATTCGAGCGTCTCCGTAGCGCCGCGGCCCGAACGCCACATGACTCCTGCGACGAACAGCAGGAACACGATGTAGACCAGCTGCAGCGTGACGCTGACGAGCGGCACCGTCTTGCCGAAGAACGCCACGTCGCCCGCCGCCTTCAGTTCGGCGATCACCTTCGCCCCCGTCGCCACTCCGACGAAGCTCCCCGCCATCATCAGCAGATCGAAGCGCCGTTCGCCCTGTCCCAGTTTGCGATGGCGAAGCGACGCCGCCGTCGCGGTGCTGACCATCTGACACAAGCCTGTCCCAACGGCGACCGCCATGGGCACACGGAAGATGATGACGAGAAGCGGCGTCAGCAAAAACCCACCACCCACGCCGAACATGCCGGCGACCAGCCCGACAATAACGCCCAGCGCCAGCACGCCCGGTAGACTTAGAACCTGGCCGGCAACCTCCACGCGCGATTGGTGCCTGCGCCGGCGAGGGCGGTCAACCGCGGTCGCGCGCCTGCGCCGGGTAGGCTAAGGTCAGGTCATGTCGGGTTGGCTGTATGCGCTGCTGTGCCTGGTCGTCCCGGCGCTGTGGGGCGTGCTGATGTACTATCTTTTCGGCTGGATCCAGCGACGACGTCGGCAGGTCACGCGTGAGGACGCGCCCCCCGTCGACTACTCGATCTGATCGAACCGTGTAATCGAACGGCGCAAGTCGGCTACACTCCAGCCGATGCGCGCGCGCTCATTGGCCGGATGGCTCGCCCTCATGACTTGCGCAACACCTGCCGCAGCCCAGTGGACAGGTATTGCGCCGGGCGTCGAGCTGCTCAAACGCACCGACCCGGGGCCACGGCGCGTGCGGGCGCTGCGCGTCGACCTGTGTGCCGCCGGGGTGAAGATACGTGCCACGACCAGCTCCGAGCGCGGCAAACGCACGTCGTCTTGGGCCACCGGCGCCGGTGTGATCGCAGCGGTGAACGGCGGTTTCTTCAAGTCGGGCTTCGCCCCGGATCAGGGGGTTGCCATCGGTGTGGGTCAGGCCTGGCCCGAATCGAACGACACCGGCGTGCGGGGATACATCGGTTTCGGATTTCAGAAGCTCGCGCACTCTCCGGCGGGGGACGTCACGCAGCCGCCGACCTGGATGGAAGAAGCCGTCAACGGCGACGCCACGCTCGTGTCGGGAGGTACCGCCGTCAACTGCGGCGGCTGTGGTGGAGGACGCAATCCCCGAACAGCGGCTGGGTACACGGCCGACAAACGGACGCTGTACCTGGTCACCGTCGACGGGCGTAGCTCGAGCAGCATCGGGATGACGATCGACGAACTGGCCGTCCTGATGGCGAGCTTCGGCGTGGACCGTGCCATGAACCTCGACGGCGGCGGTTCGACCACGATGTGGGTCAACGGCCAGGGCGTTGTGAACGTGCCGTCGGACGGTTCGGAGCGGGTCGTCGGCAACCATCTCGGCGTATTCGCAACCGGTAGCGGCTCCGCCCACAATTGCTACCGCACCTACGGGTCCGAGTACGTGGGAAGCGGCTTTCCGGGCGGGTCCACCACGATCACGGTCGCGGCCGGCACAACTGGCAGCGGATGGCTCGAATTCAAAAATATCGGTACCGAAACGTGGACCGCAAACACGCGACTTGCCCCGACGCCGCGCGACCAGCCGAGTCCGGTCGCCGCCAGCTCCTGGATCGCACCCCACCGCATCGGCGGGCCCGACGCCAACACCGCACCGGGGACGAACGGCCGTTTCAGCTTTGACGTGACGGCGCCATCCACGCCTGGCACATATAAGCAGACGCTCTCGATCGTCGAGGAGGGCGTAACATGGTTCGCCGACTCCCTCGGTCCCCCGGACGCCACCTACAGCTTCACGGTGGTTGCGACGGACGGCCCTCCCGGCGCGGGTGGCGCCAGCTCTGGAGGCGCGGGATCGGCCGGATCGGGCGGGGTAACGGGCGTCGGTGGCCTGGGAGGAGCGCCGTCTAGCGGCGCCGGTGGCCAGGTCGGGGCGGGCGGCTCGGACCCGGGCTGGGGTGACGCGGGTCAAGTCACTGGCGGACAATCGTCCACCGGTGGGAAAAGTACTTCCGGCAATAACACCCGAGAACTAGAAGATACTGGCTGTGGCTGCCGTGCCATCGCAGCCAGACCGAAGAACGCCTGGTGGGTCGACCTACTTGGCATTAAAGGAGCACGATGAAGCGCGCGATTACAGGCTTCTACACCGATGACGAAGACCACTGGGTAGCTCGGCTCGTTTGCGGGCATGGCCAGCACATGCGGCACGACCCGCCAGCTTCGGATCGCGAGTGGGTACTGACCGAAGAAGGCAGGAACGGCAAGCTCGGTACGATCGTCGAGTGCTTGAAATGCGAAATGAAGGAGCTGCCGGCCGACATCGAACTCATTCGCGAGACGCCGGTGTTCACGCAGGACACCGTACCCAAAGCGCTGCTTCGCCTACATACGACTCAAGAAGGAGTATGGGGTCAGATCCGCGTACGTGAAGGGCGCTTGCGCTACGAGATCGCCGGCAAGTATCCCTCGACGCACGTGCTCGACCCAGACCGCCACGGCGTGATCGAGCCGGGCGTCGAGCATCGAGTGCAACCGATGGGCGACGTGAAGTTCTCGATCCGGCTCGTGCAACGGACCAAGGAGTTCCCGGACCTGCCGGACTCCGATGCCGAACAATAGCCACCCGCTCGAGCCCGGTGACGGATAGCCGCGCGCCGCGTCAGCGGATCGCGGCTGCGGCGTCGCGCGTCATCGGCTCCGCGGCGACGGTCCTGCTCGCGCTCAGCCTGCTGGCGCTGATCGCCTCCATTCACGTGTTGGACCTGATCGCCCATTTCCGCGAGTATCTGTTCTGGGGCGGCGCGACTTGTCTGTGCGCGGCGCTGGCGTTGCCAAACCGGCGCCGCAACCTCGCCGTTTTAGCCGGGTCGTTGGCCGTGAACGCGTGGTTCGTCGCGCCCTATCTGCCTATACGTTCCGCCACGCCGCGCGACGCGACCTCCCTGAGAATCCTGCATGCCAACGTCTACACGGGCAACGATGAGCACGCGCGGGTTCTTGAGCTCATCCGTCGCGAAGCACCCGACATCATTTCCCTACAAGAAATAAACCGGTCATGGCTTAGCGCTCTAAACGCGCTCGAGGCGGACTACCCTCACCGTCTCACGCGGGCCCGCGAAGACAACTTCGGCATCGGCGCCTGGTCGAAGTATCCCTTCAAGCGCTCCGAAATCCTGACGGTCGAGTCACTGCCGGTACTCGACCTAACGGTTTCGCACGCCGCCGGTGATTTTCACATCCTCATGGTCCATCCGCTACCGCCGATCGGGGGCGAGTACTTCGAACGCGGGCAAGCATCCCTCGCCGCCGTGAACGCACACAGCTCTGACGGACCGCGTCTGGTCATCGGCGACCTCAACACAACCCCGTTCAGTCGCAACTTTCCGGGCTTGGCGCGCGGCGGCTTGCTGCCCGGCGAACTCAGCAGCGCAAGCCGCGGCTTTGGGGTGCTACGGACCTGGCGTTCTCAGTCGGTCGTTCGGATCCCCATCGATCACGTGCTGACGTCTCGGCACTGGCGCGTACACGACATTCGCGTGGGCGCAGACATCGGAAGCGATCATCTGCCGCTAATCGCTGACCTGTCACTGCGCGGAGCGGCGCACTAGCGTCACGTGAGGCCACGTTCGACGCAGATACCAAGAAGCGCGACGATCGATGCTACGTGCGCAGGACTCGACTTCTTCTACGGTTAACGGCTCCGAAAAACCTACCGCGTAGACGAAGTTCACATGATGATCACGAGCCGGGCGACCTCGCGCCCGAGCCAGCAACCCGCCGATACGCTGCCCGAGCCGTTGCGCACGTCCAACACGATGGGGCTCATGCAAGTAGAAGCTCGCCAGGATCGGCCCATCGCACACGGAGTCGGCTGCGCGCCAAAGCGCCGCCCGACTGGCGGCGGTCATGACATGACTCAGGCTTCCCCACCCAAATATTACCGCGTCGTATCGCGGCGAATCACCTGCCTCCACGGCTGCGACCCATTCGCGATAACTCCGATCGCTGACCCGACAGTCCTCGCCGCTCAACTGGCGTAACTCACGAAACGCCACGTCCGATGGCTCAAATGCGTCGACGACGTAGCCTCGCTGCAGCAGCCGGCGCACCTCGCGTCCACCACCCGCCGCGCACACCAGAACGCGTGAGGGTGCCGGCGGCAAGTCGCGGTCGTACCACTCGCTCTCCCACTCGCGCAGCCCGGACCCAACGGTTTGCGTGCTGTGGTGCCGCGCGTACAGCCGCAGCGTGAGCGCGGTCAGCTCGTCTTCTGGCAGCGTCGCGGCCAGCACACCGCCCGCGAGGTTTCCCCATGCGGACGTGGCTCGATACGACAGGTGCATGAGTTCGGACTGGGCGATAACCAGCCGCTCGATCAGCTTGAACGTCAATCGGTCAGGCGTCTGTGGCATCGTCCCTCACCTTCGGGCAGCAAGCTCCGCGACAGTCGACCTCCTCGGCGCAGGTCATGTGAGCGGTTTCGTCGGAACAGTCCTCGTCCTCGTAGCGCACGCAGCGACCATCTGGCTCGGGTCCGCACCCGACGCACTCTTCAATCGGCACCTCCCCGGCCACCTCTTTCACGGGACGCCGCGACGGCACCGAACCTTCGGACGGAGGCGGGCCATCCGACGCCGCTGGGCCGGTGCTCGAGGAGGACGAGTCGCTTGACGCAGTCGGTTCGCTAACATCGATGCGCGCTGGTGCAGCCGGCGTAGCTGGGGAGCCACAAGCGACCATTGCCGGGACAAGCCCCGCCGCCAAAGTCGTGAGTCTCGTCGCGATGTGGCTATTCATCGGTCGCCGCATCTTCCAGCCCCAGACAGCACCGCTCCTCGCAGAGTCGCGATTGCTCGCACGAGTCGTTGGGATCGTCGGGTTCGCAGTCAGCGTGCGTGGGCGGGCGCACGCACGCACCCTCCTCCGGTTCACAGCCGCGACAGTCCTGCAGCGGGGCTGCCGGGTCGTCGTTGGGTGCGGCACGTTT
>JAUIKB010000307.1 GCA_030430975.1 Polyangia bacterium | reverse complement strand
CCAGCGGTGCATCCTGGGTGTCGTTCCACCACGGCGGGGGCGTCGGGATCGGCAACTCGCTGCACGCCGGTATGGTGATCGTCGCGGACGGAACCAAGCAGCGCGGCGAACAGCTGAACAGGGTGCTCACCGTCGATCCGGGCATCGGCGTGGCTCGGCACGCTATCGCCGGTTACGACATCGCTCGCGAAACGGCAGCGTCGGCGGCGATCGACCTGCCATGAGCGACAGGGTCGACAAACTACTCGTCGGCGCTAGCGAGGTGGTCACGTGCGCGGGTCATTCCGGAGCCCCAGCGCGCCGAAACGCAGAGTTCGAGGTTCTGCGCGATGCCGCCGTCGCCATTAGCGGTGCGCACATCGCGCGCGTCGGCCCAGAAGCAGACCTGCGCGCCGACTACCCCGACGCGCAGTGCTTTGACGTCGAGCGCGGCGTGATCGCGCCTGGATTCGTGGATTGTCACACCCACTTGGTATTCGCCGGCAGCCGGGCCGACGAGTGGGAAGCCCGAATGTTGGGCAAGCCGTATCTCCAGATCCTACAAGAAGGCGGCGGCATCTTGACCACGGTTGCCGCGACGCGAGCCGCGAGCCAGAGCGAACTACTCGCGCTGGCCAGAAAGCGATTACACGAGTGTGTGCGCTTCGGCACGACCACGATCGAGATTAAGAGCGGCTATTGCCTGGACGACGAGGGCGAATTCAAGTTGCTACGTGTCGCCAAAGCGCTCGCGGACGCGGGCCCCGCCAAAGTCGCCACGACGTATCTGGGCGCTCACGTCGTCCCAGCCGAGCATCGCGAGAACCGGGGTCGATACATCGCCGACGTCGAGCGCGCCATGCGCCGCATCGCTGCCGAGAGGCTCGCGGAGTTCGTCGACGTTTTCTGCGAGTCGGAAGCTTTTACGCTCGACGAAACCACGGCGCTGCTCAGCCTTGGCCGCGAGCTCGGGCTAGGCATCAAGCTTCACACCGAACAGTTCACCCGCACCGGCGGCACCAGCCTGGCAGCGCAGCTCGGCGCGGTCAGCGTCGACCACCTCGAGATGGTGAATGATGACGACGTCCAGGCTCTGGCCAACAGCAAGACCATCGGAGTGCTGCTGCCCGGCGTTCCGTTTCACCTCAACCTGTCAGTGTACCCGCCGGCGCGCCGGCTGCTAGATGCCGGCGCTGCCGTTGCACTGGCGACCGACCTGAACCCGGGTTCGTCATTCACACCCTCGATGCCGATGATCCTGGCGCTCGCCTGCCGAAAGCTGCACATGAGCGTCGCCGAAGCGTGGCTGTCAGCTACCATCAACGGGGCTCACGCACTGGGTCGAGCGCAAAGCGTCGGCAGCCTAGAACCCGGCAAACAAGCCGACCTGCTCGTGCTCGACATCCCGGAACATCGCCACGCCGCATACGGCTTCGGGAACAACCCAGTCGCCGGGGTCATGATCGATGGTGAGTTCATCAGGGGGATCCACTGACAGCGCGATTTCGCCGCTACGAACAGCGCGTGCTGCGCGCCGCATGCGAGGCGATCCTGCCACCGTCACCTCCTCCCCTGCTGCCGCAGGGAGCAGGCGATGTTCCGCTGGAGCGCTTCTTCGACGACCTCGCGCTGCGGGCACCCGCCGAGTTCCGCGTCGGACTCCGCGGCTGCATCTGGCTGCTGACGTTTGCTCCGCTGTTTATCCTAGGACGCCCGCGACTGTTCCTGGGCCTGACGGCTACCGAGCGGGGTGTGTTGCTTCAACGTCTGAGCGAAAACCCGATCTATCTGCTACGTGAACTCCCGCTGCTGTTCAAGACGGTGGCGTGTCTGGCGTTGTGCGGGACGCCCGAGGTGCAGACCCACCTGAACATAGCGCCGCGCGACTCCCGAGCCGCTGCCTGGCTAGAGCAATGACCGAGCGCTTCCTGGATGCGGCCGAACTCGAGTCACAGGGCGACGCGGCAGATGTGGTGATCATCGGCAGCGGCGCAGCAGGTGCGACGGCTGCTCGCGTCCTCAGCGAGCGCGGGTTGGACGTGATCGTACTTGAAGAAGGCGGCCACGTTCCGACAGCGGAGCGTCGCAGCGACATGTACAGCGCGTTCAAGGCGTCCTGGCGGGATATGGGGTTCCAGGCGGCGCGCGGTCGAGCCTTCACGCCGGTGCTTCAAGGATCGTGCGTCGGCGGGACAACCGTCATCAACGGCGCGATCATCCATCGCCTCCCCGAGGCGATCCACCACGTGTGGCAGACGCAATACGGGCTCGGCGCGGCGCTTCCGTATCGCCGGCTGGCGGAGATCTTCGACCAACTCGATGCTGAATTGCAGGTTGGAACCGCCCCGGCTGAAGTCTTCGGAGAAAACAACCGACTGCTCCAGCTCGGAGTCGAACGGCTCGGGATGCGCGGCAATGCGATTCGCCGTAACGTCGCCGACTGCGACGGTTCCGCCCACTGCAATCAGGGCTGCCCCCGCGCACGCAAGCAGAGCATGGAGGTGTCGTTTCTCCCGGCCGCGGTCAGCCAAGGCGCGCGCGTCTACGCTCGCGCGAAGGCCACGCGCATCCTGTCGCGGGGTGGTCACGCCAGCGGGGTGCGCATCCACGTCCACGGGGACCCCAAGCGTCGATACGACGTCGTCGCGCGGCGCGCTGTGATACTCGCCGCCAGCGCCATCCAGTCACCGCTCCTGCTCAGCGACAGCGGCGTTGGTCGACGCAGCCGCCTCGTCGGTCGACGCTTGCAGGCGCACCCCGGCACCGGCGTCGTGGGGGTGTTCGACGATCCCGTCGACATCAGCAGTGGCGCAACGCAGGGGTATGAATCGACCCACTACTGGGACGAGCGCATGAAGTTCGAGGCCGTCAGCATGCCCCTCGAATTCGCAGCAGCCCGGCTGCCGTCCATCGGTTCGGCACTGAAGCGCGAGCTCAGCCTGTTCAAGCACCTGGCCATCTGGGGCGTGCAGGTGCGGGCCGAAGCACACGGCCGAGTCGGACGAGGACTGTTCGGCGGTAAACGCATCGATTACGATCTCGGCGATCGAGACGTCGAGACGCTGAAGCTCGGCGTCCTGCGCCTGATCGAGCTGATGTTCGCGGCAGGCGCTCGGGAAGTCATGCCCGGCGTGCACGGACTGCCCGCCCGTATCTCCAGTCTGGACGACGCTGCCGGACTGCTCGGTTTGTCCGCCGACCCACGCCGATTTCACTGCATCGCGGCCCACCTGTTCGGCACCGCCGTCATGGGGCCCGATCCCAGCTCAAGCGTCGTTGGCGTCGACTTTCAGGCGCACGATCTGGCGAGCCTATTCGTCATCGACTCTTCGGTTTTCCCTACAAACTTGGGGGTCAACCCGCAGCACAGCATCTGCGCGGTCGCATGGCTCGCGAGCGAACAACTCGCCGACCGACTGCGTTAGAACATGCTAAAGCGTAGTGCATCTTGGCCTGGCGTTTTGGACCTCAGCTAGCGGCGCTCGCCGTGGGTATGACGTGCCTGGGGACGGCGGCGGCGGCGGCCGCCCACGGGGCGTTTCCCCAGAGCGCGTTCGTTTACCCGGTCGAGGCCGACGAGCAGCACATCGTCGTCGGCACATCCTTCGGCTTGCTGAAGACGACCGACGGCGGAGCGACGTGGTTTTGGATCTGTGAAGAAGCGCCCGGCTACGAGGGCAACAAGCCCAAGATGAACGTCACCAAAGACGGCACGGTGCTGGTGGGTGGCTTCGACGGTGTCGCCGTCAGCTCGAGCAAGGCTTGCGGTTGGGCGTTCGCCACCGGGCCTGAGAACTTCGTGTCGGATGTGTTCGTCGAAGCCGACGCCACCAGCTCGGTGGTCCTGCTTTCCGAGGGACAACCGGACGGCACGTTCAAGAACCAAGTGTGGGAATCGACGGATCAGGGTGGCTCATGGCAGCAGCTCGGCACCGATCTCGACCCCAAGCTCCTGGCGTTTAACATCCGCTCCGCCGCCTCCAACCCAGATGTGCTGCTTGTCACGGCGACCATCAAAGAAGACGGAGCCTCGGCCGCAAAGGGTGTCTTGTTCAAGTCAACGGACCGCGGGGAATCCTGGACGAGCACGGACATTCCGGGCGCAACCTCTTCCAACACGCCTCACGTACTGGGCATCCACCCAACCGATCCCGACCTCGTGTTCATACGCTTGGATGGCGATGATCAGGACGCTTTGATCGTGTCACGTGACGGCGGCAACACGTTTACGGAAGAGTTGGCTCGCCGCGCTGAACTTTTCGGTTTTACGATTTCACCAGACGGAAAAACCGTGCTCGTCGGGTTCGGTGACCCAAAGGATTTCTCCGTCGACGTCGTGGATGCCGACATGGGCATCTATCGAGCAGCCGCAGCCGACCTCAAGTTCAAAAAGGACTTCGACGGGGCGATCGGCTGCCTGGCCTGGGTGTCCCAGGGACTGTTTGCGTGCACCAGTCAGTTCGTCCACGGCTATGAACTCGGACTGTCGCCATCGGGCAAAAGCGAGTTCGATCCGATCCTCACCCTGAGCGGTGTGGAAGACACGCTGAGCTGCTCGACCAAATCGACCGTCGGCGAGCTGTGCCCGCCGCTTTGGGACGATACCTGCGAGCTAATCGGCAAGTGCGGCATCGGCTCGGACAGCGGCGCCGGCGACGCGGGCAGCGTTGGCGGCGACGACTCGAGCGGCGACAATTGTGGTTGCCGGAGTGTTTCTGGGCTGCCTAACGGCGCTTCGACTTGGTGCCTGATGGTAGCGCTGGCTTGGTTTTCTCAGCGCCGATGGTGGCGATCAGCCGCCCGACACAGCTAACAGTATCGCCCCCGCGACGACCGCTATGCAGACTTCCAGCTTGCATGGTATTCAGCGCGCGTGCCCGTCGATGGCGAAGTGCTGATATTCAGAAACGTCCGCGCCAAGGATCCGGCGTGCGAACTCGATGCCGTCGTGGACGTCGTTGTCGAGGAAGGCCGCGTCTCCCGAGTCGGCGTAGATGCCTCCGAGTCACTGAAGCCTGAGCTGCTCGCTGAGCAGCGCCGAGCTGTCGTTATCGACGCATCGAATCGATGGTTGCTTCCCGCTTTCGTAGACCTGCACGCTCACCTACGCGAACCGGGTCACGAATACAAAGAGGACGTCCATTCCGGACTCCGCGCGGCTGCGGCGGGTGGGTACGCTCACGTCTGCGTGATGCCCAACACCAATCCTGTCAACGACACGCGGTCGGTGACCGAGTTGATGCTCCGGCGCGCACGCGAGTTCAACGGCCCACGCCTACACCCGATCGGCGCGATCACCGTAGGGCAGCGTGGCGAGCAGCTGACCGAAATGGCCGACCTGCGTGACGCCGGCGCCATCGGCGTCAGCGATGATGGCGTGTGCGTCATGAACAGCCAGGTCATGCGGCGCGCCCTCGAGTATGCGGCAAACTTCGACATGCCGGTCATTCAGCACTGCGAGGACCACGACCTAACTCAGGGCGCGGACATGCACGAAGGCGAGGTGTCGAGTCGGCTCGGTCTGCGAGGTTGGCCGCGCGTCGCCGAAGACGTCATCCTTGCCCGTGACGTGTTGCTCGCGGAGTACACAGGCGCCCGCTATCACGCCGCGCATCTCTCCACCCAAGGCGCCGTGCGAATCATGCAAGAGGCAAAGTCGCGCGGAATATCCGCGACGGCCGAGGTAACGCCACACCACCTGCTGCTCACCGATGAAGCCGTCATCGGCTACCAAACCGCGTGCAAGGTCAATCCACCGCTGCGCGAACGGGGAGACGTCGACGCTCTTGTCAACGCTTTGGCTGACGGCGTCATCGACGCCGTCGCCACTGACCATGCTCCCCACTCATCGCTCGAAAAGGACTGCGAATTCTCGGCGGCCTCACCCGGTCTGATCGGGCTTGAGCTCTGCTTTGGGCTCCTGCTCGGGCTGACGGATACTTCCCGCCTGTCGCTAAATCGCCTGATCGATGCCCTGAGCACCGCTCCCGCTAAGATCGCCGGTATCGCCCCACCCTCGTTGCAAGTCGGCAGCGCCGCCGAGCTGGTCCTGGTCGATCCCGAAGCAACATGGGAATTCGACCCCAGGCACGCACACTCCAAAAGTCACAACACTCCCTTCAGCGGGAAGCCGCTGAAGGGTCGAGTCGACATGACCGTGGCCGCTGGCCGCGTCGTGTTTCAGAGGACACCGTCGTGAACTCGAACACAGCCACACGGCCCAAAGCTCACCTCGTCCTAGCCGATGGTACGCGCTTCGACGGCGCGGCGTTCGGCAGCCAGAAACCGGCGACCGGTGAAGTCGTGTTCACGACCGGGCTGACCGGTTACCAAGAGGTGCTGACCGATCCGAGCTACTACGGTCAGATCATCACCATGACGGCGCCCCAGATCGGCAACACGGGCATCAATCCAGAAGACGGCGAGAGCCGCTCGGGCGCGCCTCACGCCGCCGGATTCGTCGTTGGCGATCTGAGCGAATCGGCATCGAATTGGCGCAGCGCTCAAAGCCTCGACGAATACCTGAAAGCTGCCTCGGTGCCTGGCATCACCGGCGTGGATACCCGTGCGCTCACTCGCCACTTGCGGGACCATGGCAGTCAAAACGGCTGCATCGGCGTGGGCGATCCCGACGAGCTCATCGACCGCGCGCGGGCAACCCCGGCGATGACCGGCCTGGACCTAGTGCGTTTCGTTACTCCGACCGAACCGTACGAATTCTCCGAAAGCATGGCGGACTGGCGAACGCTTCATCCGAGTGCGTCCAGCGACTCCCCTCCGCACATCGTCGCCATCGACTGCGGTGCGAAACGAAACATCTTGCGATGCCTCGTCGATGTGGGCTGCCGAGTGACCGCCGTTCCCGCGAGCTTCTCGGCGGAACAAGTCCTGGCGCTCAGCCCTGACGGCATCTTTCTGTCCAACGGCCCCGGCGACCCGGCCGCGCTCGGCCATGTCGTGGATACCGTGCGCTCGCTTCTCAGCAAGCGCCCGATGTTTGGCATATGCCTCGGT
>JAUIKB010000306.1 GCA_030430975.1 Polyangia bacterium | reverse complement strand
GGACTGTTCATCAGCTGTGAGAACGACCCAACCGGCGCGCAACGCAGCGTCGAAACCATAGTCGGCGCACTGGGGTTGAAGCGCGTCGCCGAACCGGTCGTCGCTCTGGACAAACGGGTCACGACCGACGACGAGCAGCGCGCCGAAGAGCTCGGGCACACGCTCGCCGCCGGGCTCGCGATGGGCATCTTCTGATACAGGCGCTAGCAAACCGTCGCCCAGCCCGAATCGGTTCCGCACAGCGTTACTCATCGTGCCTGGCCCGAGCCTGCGTTTCGTCTCAACGGCTCGGCAGCCAAGCTTTCTCGCGTACTATACCGTCATGCTCTCCACCACGGCGGCTCAGCGGGAACACGCCCGGGTACGGGCCCACCTCGAGGGCGCGTTGCGCGAGGTCACGGCGGGTCGCGCCCCCGCGTCGCAAGCGGCCCGTTCGCGACGACGCACGGTCCTCGAGCGTTTGCGCGACTACATCGACGCGGGCGCTTACCCCATCAACGACGTCAGCCGCGATCCGACACCGATCTTCATCGACCGCCGAGGCAACCGCTGCGCCGTCGCGGCGCTGCTCGAAGCCACCGGTGAGCACGCTCTCGTCAACCGCATCGCCGACGCTGAGAACCTCGCGCGAGTCGCCCAGTTGGCGCGCCACGGAGCGCTGCGCAGCTGGCTTCGCCAGTACGGCCTCTCGGTCGACGACGCCGCGCGCATTCAGCCCGCCTATCACGCGCATACCGAGGTCGACTGGACGCCGACCGTCAGCGTGATTGCCGCGGCGCATCTGGGCGGCCGCGAGTCGGTCGGCGTCGAGGGCACTCTGCTGGGCGGCGTGCGCGCTGGGATACGTCGTGAAACCAGCGGCAACGACGACCGCGGTTCATCGGAGTACGGCAGCTTGGCATTCACCCTCGAGTACGCAGCCATCGCCGAGCGCGCCGCCTACCATCAACTCGGGTT
Source organism: Polyangia bacterium (assembly GCA_030430975.1). GTDB lineage: Bacteria > Myxococcota_A > Polyangia > Polyangiales > Polyangiaceae > JAUIKB01. The sequence goes on along the minus strand of JAUIKB010000306.1, from coordinate 6,053 downwards.
GACGCTGCAGTGGGAACCGATTGGCAACAGCGACGACTACCAGTTCTACGCCTTCGGCGGCCCGCTAGCGTCACTCGATCCAAACGACGACCCAGGTGGGGGCTTTGGCGGGCAGCTCGGCGTTTGCTTCAGCTTCCGACGCAGAAGCTTCCCGCTGCTGGTCGAGCTCGTGGGGCAAAGCCTGGCACAAGGCGGCTTCTTCACCGGGCGCGCGGGGCTACAGCTGGGCGTCGTGTGGTAATCAGCGCTACTTTTCGAGCCTGAGCGCCGCTAGCTCCGACGCGAGTCGATCGGCCCGCTCGCGTTCTTGGTCGGCCCGCTCGCGTTCTTGGTCGGCTCGCTCGCGTTCTTGGTTGGCCCGCTCGCATTGTTCGTCCCTGAGTTCGGCAGTACTTTTCCACTGACCGCTACCGTCCGACTCGTCGGCGATTTGAAGCAAATTCCCGTCCGGTATAATCCAAGCCGCCAGCACCTCAGAGAATACCGGCCCATCGCCGAACGCTACGCGCACGAACGAGCCCTCCGGCTGACGACGCCATAAATGAAGCGTCTTGGGCCCACCCATGGTGCGCGGGCCGTAACCGTGCGGATCGTGAATCACCAGCTCACGGACACCGGTAAAGCTATGCCCGTCTTGCTGACGACTGTAGTCCTTGTGCGGATGGTTCTTGCTCACGATCTCGAACGAGATCGCCGGCGTAGGTACGCCGGGCTGCCACAGCTTGAGGGACTGCAGCTGGCGCCCGTCGGGGGGCGCGGGGCGCAGGACGCAGACGTCCGGATCGACCCCGGCCGCGGGCCGCTGCACGTTCCAACGAATCGCCAGATTTTGTGCAACGACCGTGTCCGGGTCGTCGGCGTAGTGGTTGCTCAGCACGTCGCGCAGGTGGAACGAGGCGTCCGAGTGCGGAACGGATTCAGGCACGGTGCCCTCCGGAAGATCCCACTCGTCGTCTCCAGGCTCGACGGTGTACGCTAGGCGCACGCGCTGCACGGCAGACGTCATGTCGGGAAGTGTAGTCGTCATGATTCTCCAGCGCTAACCCGAAGCGGTGATGGCGCGCTCAGACCCCGAGCAGGTTCCGTGCCGGTAGCGGACGTGCATTAACAACGCGAAAACCCCCTCGCGGAGGGTGGCGGTGGCGAGCTAGGTGGCGGCAACCGCCGGCCGAGTGGCAAAGTCGCCGGCAGTGGCGGCGCACCCGTCGAAACTGGAAGCCGCGCCGAGCGCCGAGCGTTGGGGTGCTGTGTCCATTGGCACCGAACCTGGTCAAGCCCTGGTTCGAGCCGTAGTTCGTTCACTCCGTCCCGAGTAGGAACCCCTCGCCCGTCTCCGCCAGCTCTCGCGCCCGAACCAGCTCGGCTTCGGGCCACGGCTCTTCGGTGCATTCGAACTTGCCGTGATCGAACGGCTGCCCCTCGGCGACCTCCACCTGATGAATCCGTTCGCGTACGCCGCGCTTTAACAGCTCGAGGGCGCGATGATGACAGTACGGGTTATTACCACGCCGACCGAACAACACGTGGGCGGTCCACGAACAGCCGCCGAGACAGTCCTCGGCGTAGTAGCAGTCCCCACAAAATCCCCAAAGCTCCCGCTCGGTGCGATCACGGGTAAAGCGCATCGCTTCGGCGCGTTCCCAGATCGTCTTCAGGTCGTTGTCGCGGACATTGCCGCCCACGTAGTCCTTAGTCGGCAGCGACGGACAACCCTTCACGGATCCGTCTGCCTCAAGCCCCATCGTGCGCTTGCCGGCTGCGCAGGGACTACGATGACCGCCGTCGTACCGGGCGCGCAGCTGCTCCTCGTACGGACCGAAATAGCCGATATCGTTACCCGGCGCGATATCCACATCGAATTCATGTGACCGACGCTCGATGCGCGCGATCATCGGCAGCACCTCGATGACCTGATACGGCTGAAGCAACAGGTCCGGCTCATCGGCGGCCCGCCCCATCGGCACGGTCATCGACACCTGCCACGCGGCGATGCCCTCACGCATCAGGAAATCCATCAGCGGCTCGATCTGCCGCAGCGCCGGCCGCGATATCTGCGTGTTCACCCCGACGCGTACGCCCAGGTCCCGCAGATAGCCGATACCGTCGATCGCCGACCGAAACGCGCCCTGAACACCACGCAGCTCATCGTGCAGCTCCTCGAGCGCATCCAAGCTCACCCCGACCGCCTGCACGCCCGCATCGCGTAGCTGCATCGCGCGCTCGCGGTTGAGCCCGCGACCACCGGTCACCAGCGTAAAGTCCATCCCGGCCGTGCCGATCGCACGCGCCACGTCCAGCCAACCCTCGTGCAGATACGCCTCGCCGCCGATCAGCGTGACCTCGCGCGTGCCCATGTCCGCCAGCTGGCGAACCACATCGAGCGCTTCGTCGGTGGTGAGTTCCTCTGGCCGAGCCCGCCCGGCGCGTGAGCCACAGTGACGGCACGCCAGGTCGCATTTGAGCGTCAATTCCCAAACGGTATATTCTGGACGACAGTTCTTGTCGACATCCCGTGAGACGTCCGCAAGCGGCAGGTGTCGCCGCGCGGGCTGGGCAACGGGAGCGATCGGCAGTTGGCGCGGGCGCGGCCCCAGCATGAATTAGGGCTTGGGACTCGGCTTGACCGTGGTGATCGGCCGCGGCGCAACGCCGTAGCGAGCGACCGGGCGCGGACTCGTTGGGCGAGGGCGAGGCGCAACGCCATACCGCGCCATCATCGGACGGTCGTACTTGGGCGGCTGCGGCTTGGTTGTCGTGCCGGTCGGTGCTGGTGTCGCGTTGGGATCGTCAGCAGCCGGTGGCGCGGGTGGATCGACCGTCGCGACCGGCGCAGGTTCGGTCGGCTCCGGCTCCGCAGGCTCGGCGACTGGCGTGTCGGCCACAGGTTGGTCGCCGGGAAACGGGTCGGTGTTTCCCTGATTCGGAACGTCGATCGTGGACGGCTCCTGGGGCGGCGGTTCTTTCGTACAAGCAGCCAGACCCAGACTCAAACCCGCAGCCGCGAGCAGCGCCATACCCGCGCCGGTGGGGCGGGCAACCTGGGCCGCGCCGCAAAACGGACAACTACCCGGAGCGTTTTTTAGGTGACGTCGACAGTCGTTGCAGGGAGTCAGGGCCATAGTTCCTCAGCGTTAGTGTACAGGGCATGGACGCACGGCGTGCCGGTTCGGTCTATCAGTCGAAGTGATCGAGCCAATCAGCCGTGTTTCTCAGGGGATTTGCGCTGCTTGCGCCAACGCGTTTCTGAATCTCGGCAAGCTGCTGGCTCGTCAGCCGGTTGGGGTATCCGACATATCCCCACCCCATGATCCGGGCGCAGATTCCGCACGTTACTTGGCGAATCCACAGCAGGTCACCGTGAACCGCAACCGTCAGCGCGCCACCTCTCGGCAGGCCTTCCTGTCGGTGGATAACGGTCGCCTGACTGGGAATCGTGACGGTGTCGACAGGCGCTGAGAAGCCTGCGACCGTGCCCGACCCGTCGCAGTGGATCTGCCTGCCGCGCGACGCATCCACGTCGCTGCAGCTCAGCCCTAGAGGTCCGATACGCTCTGGAAGCGATTCCGGCGGTGGGCTCGACTGCGCGTTCTTCGACGAGCTCGCCGTCGAGGGCATCGGTCCCGGGGTGTCAGGCTGGGGTTCGGACACGGCAACGGTAGGCGTAGTCCGAGGACCCGACGCGCCGGCGCCGCCGCACGCCACAATCACGGCGAGACCGGTCCAGCTGAGGAAGTGGGCTGAGTTTTTCATGCTCATTACAACGGTTGACCCTGCACAACGATCCGGTGTGTCACAATTCCGGCCATGACTCTACTCCACTTCACGCTGCCGCGGTTGGCGACGCTGCCTCGGTTGGCGGCTCTTGGATTGGCCACGGTTGCCAGCGTCGTCGCGTGCAGTGGCGATGACGAGGCGACCTTCGACGACACCGGCACGGGCGCTCAAGGCGGCAACGCGGGCGCGGGCAACGCAGGCACGGGCGCGACGGGAGCCGGAGGATCGAGCACCGGCGGCGCTTCTGGAAGCACGTCGTTCGGCGGGAGTAGCACCGGTGGCGGCGGGGCGGCCGGAAGCAGCGGCGGCGGGAGCGCAGGCGCGGGCGGGAGCTCGGGCGGCGCGGGCGGGAGCTCGGGCGGCTCGGGCGGCTCAGCTGGGTCCGGCGGGTCGGCTGGGTCTAGCAGTGGCCCGGTCTTCGACCCGATGACGATCACCGAAAACGCGGCCGACTTCGGTCTGGGCATTCAGGCGGGCGACGTGACCGATTCGTCAGCGATCCTGTGGACGCGCTACACGGGATCCGAATCGTTAACACTGCGCGTGTTTCGAGACTCCGGCAACGGCACCGGTCCGATCGTCGCGGACTATCCGGTGACTCCTCAGGGTGACTCGTTTGTTCACTTCGACGCCACCGGATTGCCGTCACATACGACGCTGCGCTATGTTTTCCTCACAGGAACAGATCCGAGCTTCACCGCCCGCAGTCAGATCGGGCGATTCGTGACGGCGCCGGAACCCACCGATAGCCCGATCGTTCGCTTCGGCGGCACGTCGTGCATGCTGAATCTCGGTATTCCGTTCGAAACGCTGGGTCACGCCTCGACGCGCAACCTCGACTTCTTCGTTCTGGCTGGCGACCTGACGTACAATGACTTCGCCACGTCGATCGGCGCGTATCGAACGTTTTGGCGCACGCAGATAAACGACGTCGGGTACCGACTGCTGTTCCAGAGCACGTCGCACTACGCGACCTGGGACGACCACGAGGTCGACAACAACTGGGATCCGGAAACGATCAGCCAGTCGCAGCTCACCAACGCGACCAATGCGTTCTTCGAGCACCTGGCGATTCGACGTAACCCCACCGAACCCAACCGCGTGTACCGAAGCTCCAAGTGGGGCAAGACGCTGGAGATCTTCGTCCTAGACGCCCGATCGGAGAGAAAACCGTCGACGCGGGGTACCAGCTCTGAACAGTTCCTCTCGCAAGCCCAAATGGACTGGCTCAAATCAGGACTCCAAACCAGCGACGCCGTGTTCAAGTTCGTCGTGACCAGCGTGCCGATCGGCGACGTGGGTGGCGACGAGGCCGACAAATGGTTCGGCTACCAGAACGAACGCACGGAACTGCTCAGCCACATCGAATCGAATTCGATACCGAACGTCATCTTCCTCGCCGGCGATGTTCATTGGGGTGGCTCGATGTTCCTGCAGGCGAGCGGCACCGGGTCGAACATCCGCGAGGTGATCATGGGTGCCGCCGATCAGTTCGAATCCGGCGGCTGGCAAGGCGTGGCGGGCCAAGCGCACGTCGACTACGCGGGTGGCGCCAACAACTTCGTCGCGTTTGAGGTGAACCCGACGACAACGCCGGCCACGCTCAAAGTCGAGTTCGTGTCGAAGATGAACACGACGATCTTTCAGAACACCTACAACGCGCAGTAGTCACGGCTTTGGATTCGCCTTTATATGGGCGCCCCAACGTTGACAAAGGGTCGTGCCGCCCGGCCGCTCCCAGCGGGTCACGTTTTCTCGTGCGTCACGACGAAGACCGGCGTGCTGAACGGCGCCTCCTCTGGCCACATCTTCTCGCCGGCGTCGATCATGCGCTTGCCCATAATGCTTGCGCCAATTCGCTCGAATGTCTCCCGAAGGATGTTGTTGTCGCGCCCCTCCTCACCGCCTTCGCCGGGCTTCAAGCGCTCACGAAAGTAGCGCAGCGGGAATATCCACTGCTGCGGCTCCATCCACTGCCGCCCCATCAAGTCCTCCGGGGACTTGGGCGCGACAAACCCGTCCAGCGACATCGACACGTTGAAGAACACCTTGCCAGCCATCGGTTCTCCGCTCCGTTCTGAGCGAGTACAGCGACGTAGTCAGCCAAATTGCTCAGCGTCTGCTGGCCGCGTTCGATTGCGTGGTATTTCTCGACTGCTACGTCGCGCGCCTCCTTGGAGGGAGACACCGTGCGCATCTTCTGGAACGTCAAAGACGGCCCCCTCATAGCGATAGGTCACGTAGACCTGACGAGCACCGCTATCGCCACCTCTCGAGCA
>JAUIKB010000305.1 GCA_030430975.1 Polyangia bacterium | reverse complement strand
ACGCAAGCATAAAAAGGCGGCCGCCAAGGCGCTCCTCGCCAAGCACCCCAAGCTCAGCGGCTTCTTCTTGTCGCCGCGGGTCAAGTTCTCGTTCAAGGGTGGCGCGCTGAAACTGAAGCTGAAGGTCGCGATATATACCTACCCCAATAAGGCTCTCAAGGGCATGTTCACGATCAAGCTCTCCATGAGCGGTGTGAAGGCCGACGACGAGTCGGCCCAGGACGAGCTGTTAACGACCGCTGGCGAGAAGGCCATGGTGAAGTTCGACACCGCCGTCGACTCGATCCGCTGACCTTACTTGCTCGTTATTCCTTCGAGGGCGTACCCTTACGGCTAGGGTCGGGCCTCAACGTTTGATAGGCGCCGTACAGGTGCCGCGAATGCGGTTCTACCGGGAGTTACCATGGCAGATGCGAAACCAACGGGAAATGTCCGCCACAAACGGCATATGCGCAACTTCCTTTTGGATAAGCGCTTCCAGCTCAAATACACGGGATTTTTGGTGGGCATCACCCTGGTGCTCAGCCTTGCGTTGGGACTCGTCTTGTGGCGAACGAGCAGCGCCGTCATTGAGCAGAGCCAGCAAGTCGTGCAGCGCGGTCGTGAGGTCGTCACCGAGAGCAAGAAGGTGAGCGCGGTCGTCGAAATGACGATCAACGACGACCCCGACTACAAAGACAACCCCGCGCTCAAGGCGGCGTTCGACGAAGGCGCGAGCAAGCAGAACAAGCGACTGCTTCAGCAGCAGAAGCAGCTCGAGCTGCAAGACAAGGAACTGAAGCAGCGGCGGACGACCTACGCTTCGGCGCTGACCGGCATCCTGGCCTTGCTCGTCATAGGCATCGGCATGGCGGGCATCGTCGTGACTCACAGAATTGCCGGGCCGATCTTCAAAATGAAGCGCCAGTTTCGCGAACTGGGCGAGGGCAAAATGAAGATGCCTTACCCGTTGCGCAAAGGGGATGAGCTTGTGGAGTTCTTTGCGGGATTCGAAACGATGGTCAAGAGTCTCCGGGATCGGCAGGCGCAAGAGATCGCCACGCTCGACGAGGCGATCGGCAAGCTCGAATCGAAGGTGAGCGCCGACGATCTCGCTCCGCTCCACGAGCTGCGGGCTACGATGCAGGCCGAGCTTGACGGATAGGTCCTAAAAAGCGGCCGGCACATATTCGACGACAGGGCCGTCAGGCTCGAGTCGAACCGCCGCGGCGTCGAACCGCATCCGTTCGAGCGTTTCGTCAGAGCGGAAACGTTGTCGCCAGAGCCGCTCGCCTGCGCGGCGAATGTGATCGATGCTCCCGAACGATGTCGTGAAGGACGTTGCGCCCCGTGTTCTGACTTCGACGACGGCTACGACAGCTCCGCGCCGAGCGAGAATATCTACCTCAAGCCGTCCGACACGGACGTTGGTGCCAAGGATTTGCCACCCATTCCCGCGTAGGAACTCCACGACCGCGCGCTCTGCGAGGTCACCCTTTGACGGGGAGATCGGACCGGTCACGCGCGTCGCCGGACGTGACTCCGAGTGCGCCTACGGGTTCTTTCCGTCGTTGCCGCAGTCTTTTGCGGCCGCGGTGCATTGCTTGCCGGGGGGCGGGGGATTGAGCTTGCCGTCGCGGACACAGTAGCCGCCGGCGAGCTGCGCGTTGCCTAGACCAACATCGTCGATCAGCTGCTCGCAGCTGAACCCGCTCGGGCAATCACAGTAGTTTGCGCCGTCGTCCTTGCTGCCCTGAGCATTCTCGCACCGGCAGGAGCAATAGACGGCGTCAGACGGACTGCGGTCTGGGTGCTGCGGCGGCACCGCGACAGCGATGACGTCCTTTGCGTCCTTGCCGCTGGTGCCGGGCACGCGGCAGCGCGTGGGATCAGTGCCGTTGTCGGTGCCCGTCTGCGTTTGCCCATACGGACACGAGACGCGACCCTGAAACTGGTTCACCAGGCAAACGCGTGTCTCGCACTGAAACGAGCGACTCTCGACGTTGACTTCGCCCAGGGAGTAGCCCGAGAACGCCGTCTGGTACTCGTCTTCGGGAATGCACGGGTCGCCTACTCCGCCCGACTCACAGGCCATAGAGAAAAATCCAAGCGCCATCGCGCCGAGTGCCATCCAGCCTGTGGTGTTTGTCGTCATTCTCTGCCCGGTCTCTGCATTCTGTGCGTACGGCCTGGCCGAGTCTGGCTGGCCGTGGGGTAACTGCCCGTAACAATGAAGTACTGACGTGAGTCGCTGGAAAGCTAGTCGACCGCGAGCCGACCCGTCAATTGCAATCGCAACTACTCCGCCTACGACGCTATCGCCGCGCCGGCCGCGATCGATCCCGAAATCGAACCCACGGAAGTGTGGAGACGTGTGTCCGACACACGGGCTGCTCTGTTCGTCCCATTGGTTGGGGTGAGCCGAGTCGCCGTCGGCGCGCATCTACCCGCTGACAGACCGCCGCGAGCCGGCCCTCGGGGTGTCTTGAACTGTGACGCAGTGCGCAAGAAACGACTCATGGGCCTCTCCGATCTAAAGCTGAAAACACGGCTCGCTCCGGTGGCCCTTGACAAGGGTAATGGCACCTATCTAACATCGCGTCGGCCGAAAGAGGTATCTATTGATTCTCATTGGGTTTTTGCGCCCCGGCTGTCCATTCGAATCCTACAGAGTGCCCCTGTGCGCTCAGCTCAATAGAGAGAGGTCCGATGTTGCGTAAGCGTTTTGCCGCAATCTTCTTGGTCGCATCAGCCTGCGCCGTCAGTGGAACCAGCCCACGTGACGCCCGCGCCCAAGAGGTCATCGACCTCGACGAGGACGACGACGACACGTCCGACGCACCGCCGAAAAAGAGCGGGGGCGACTCTGGCGGTGGCGACGGTGTCGACATCGATTTGGATGAAGGCGATGGGGGCGGCTCGCAAGCGAGCGGTCCGGTCAGCGCGGGCACGATGACCGAGGAGATGGCGGCCGCAAAGAAGCTCTTCGACAAGGAACGTTGGAGTGAGGCTGCTTTGGCGCTGTATCGCGTTGTCGGTGGCGAAACCGGTGACGACCCCGGCAACCGACAGCTCTCCGAATACTACCTGGCGATATCGCTGTTCCGGCTGAAGTTTTTCCAGACCAGTTATGCTCTGTTCGGCCTGATCGCTGACAAGAAGACTCATCTGAAGCACGGAGAAACGCTGCTGTGGCTGGCCAAACTTGCGACGCAGCTCCCGGAGCCCGCCGACATCATCGAGCGCGTCGGCAAGTACACGGACAAGCAGGTTGCCCGCTTCGACAACGAGCAACAGCGCGATTTGTACTGGCAGCTCAACTACATGCTCGGCCGATACAAGTACCGCAACCGCGCGTTTCAAGACGCCATCCGTCTGTTCAAGAAGGTCGACGGCGAGAGCAAGCACTACGTTCAGTCGCAGTTCTTCGCCGGAATTTCGTACGTTCAGCTCCGCAAGTCGGTGCCTGCGATCAAGTCTTTCCAGCGCATCATCAATGCCCTGGATGCGGGAGTGAAAGGCGTCGAGGACGAGGGCCGCATGCGCGACCTGGCGTACCTGTCGATGGCACGCACGTACTACTCTGCGTCGATCCGCCTTGACCGAGAGACCAACACGCCGTCGGTTAACGCGAAGAAACTCAGCGCTGCCGTCAAGTACTGGAACCAGATCGAAACGTCATCGGAGTACTGGCTCGATGCGCTGTTCGAGCAGTCGTGGGCGTATTTCATGGCGGGCGACTATCCGCGCGCGCTCGGTAACATCCACACGATTCAGTCGCCGTACTTCCCGAACTCGTTCTATCCGGAAGCCGACATTCTCAAGTCTGTCGTCTATTTCTCGAACTGCAACTACGAGGGTGCCACGACCATCGTCGCGCGCTTCAACAAGAAGTACGTTCCGATCAAGACGGAACTCGAGAAAATTCTGAAGCGATTTAAGGGTGCGAACCAAGAGGAACCCTTCTTCAAGTTTCTCAAGGAAGTGCGAGCAGGGAAGTCGAACCTGAACCCGACGGTGAAGCCGATCGTCGAGAACGCGCTCAGCGACCGCATCCTGCTGCGAAACATCGAGTACGTGCGGATGCTCGACGATGAGCTCGCGCAATACCAAAAAGCTCCGCCGAGCTTCCGCAGCTCCAACCTGGGTCGCTTGGTCAAAGACGCGCTCAAGCTAGCGCGTGATCTCGCCGTTCGTCAGGCCGGTGAGCTCGCGAAGTCGCGCTATCAGCGCAACCTCGACGAGCTCAACGAGCACCTTCGAAACGGTGAAAAGATCCTAATCGACGTCACGAACGCGCTACGAAACAAGCTCGAAGAGGCCGTGAAGAAAGACTTCGTGTCGAAGGCTGAATCGAAGATTTTCGGTGTCGTTAAGCCGGACGAGGAGCACGTCCTTTGGCCGTTTGACGGCGAGTATTGGCGAGACGAACTCGGATTCTATCGCCAAGTAGTCGAATCTGCGTGTGGACGCTGACGTCTAGCTACGTGGGAATTAGTTAAGGAACCTGTATGAACGCCGCACGAACTGTAACGCTACTTGCCGCAATGCTTGGCACGCTGCTGATGGCGCCGACCACCGCGTCAGCCAAAGCAGCCATCAAGGATGTCCCGAATCAATGCGTCGGGGCGGAAGCGCGAAAGCACCTGAAGAGTTGTCCCGGTGGCCCGAAGGCTATGGAGATCAAGTCGAAGCGTGGTGTGGCGTTCAAGAGCGCACCGCCTCCGCGCGAGGCCAAGAAGTCGGTCAACGAACTCAAACCCAAGAACCCGTCGGAAGAGATGTCCGCGGGTTATCGCGACACGCGCAAGAACCGCCTCAAGGCGCGCGCCCGGGCTCTGCTCATCACCGAGATTCAGGGCCTTGAGCGGCTGTACAAGCAGACTCCGAAAAAGAGCCCCGATCGGCCCCAGCTCATCCGTCGACTGGCGGAGGGCTACGTGGAGCTGGAGAGCGCGGCGAACCGCGACAAGCTGACGGCTGAGATCAAGCTTCAAGACATGAAGCGCGCCAAGAAGACGCGCGGCCGCGGCAAGTACAAGAAGCGTGCGTCACAGGCCAAGAAGATCCTGAAGGCCGCACGCAAGAAGGCGATTCGTTACTACACGAGAATGAAGAAGTACTATCCGCGGTACTCGAAGCTGGACGAGGTGCTCTACTACCTCGCCTACGAGTACGAGCAGGATAAGAACCTGAAGATGGCTCGGAAGATCTACCTCGAGCTGATTCAGAAGCGTCCGAAGTCGCCCTACATCCCCAACGCTTACCTCGCGTTCGGCGAGCTGTTCTTCAATGAGGCGCAGGGCGATCCCGGCGCCTGGGCGCTTGCCGAACAGTCGTACAAGCAGGTGACCCAGTACCCGGCGCCAAAGAACAAGGTTTACGGTTACGCGCGCTACAAGCTTGGCTACGTCTATTGGAACCAAGGCGACTACGCCAAGGCCATCAACGAGTTCAAGAAGGTCATTCAGTTCGGCAACCAGTATCCGACGCTGCCGAACGCCAAACAGCTCGCGAAGTCAGCGCGCCGCGACCTGATCCCGGTCTACGCGATCAGCGGTCGCGCGGAGACAGCTTGGAACTTCTTCAAGGGCCTCAGCGGCGATAAGGGCGGTTCGAACTCGAAGACCATCGACATGCTCAACGAGCTGGGTCTCGCGTACATCGACACCGGCCATTACAAGAAGGCGATCACCCTGTATCGCGAGCTGATGAGCCGCGATCCCGGTAAGCGCTTCTGCAAGTACTCGGTTCACATCACCGATGCGACGGCCAGCCTCTCCGGCGGCAAAGACAAGGCGACTATTCGCCGTGCGCTCGATGAGCAGATCCGCGTCTACAGCGAGTTCAAGAAGAGCAATCACTCGACCAAGTACAAGCTTGAGTGCGCCAACAAGACGGCCGGCATCCTGTCGGAAACGGCGATGTCTTGGCACCTCGAGGCCGTCGGTACGGGCGGCGTTCGCGGCACCGGTGACAAGAACACCATGGACCTAGCCGCGTACCTCTACAAGAAGGTCGCGGAGAACTTCACAGCCAAGGACTTCGCGAAGTTCAAGTTCCCGCGCATCGTCAAGGAAGACTGGCCGACGCTGTACAAGATCAAGTACGCGATGGCGGACCTCCTATACTTCCAGCAGCGCTGGGACGAGTGCGGACCCGCGTTTGATTCCGTTGTTGCTGAGGACCCGACCGGTCCCGACGCGGCAGAAGCCGCCTACGCCGCGGTGCTTTGCTACCAGAAGATGTACGACCAGCTCTACAAGGGCGAGGCCGACCGCAAGGGCAAGGGGCTCGGACCGAAGGGGGCCGGCGGCAAAGACGAAGGCAAAGAGGGCGAGTGGGAGAAGCTCAAGCCCAAGGAGATGAACAAGCTCCAAAAGGGCATGGTCACTGCCTTTGATCGTTACGTTTGCTACATCAAGCCGCCCAAGGGCAACGCTGAGAAGGAAGAGCAGTACGTCGAGGTGAAGTTTGCCCGCGCGCGTACCTACTACGAGTCGCAGCACTGGGAGGAAGCGGCACTCGGCTTCCGTGACGTCGCGATCAACCACTCCGATAAGGACGCCGGCATTTACGCCGCGCAGCTCTACCTCGAAGCGTTGAACGTCTTGGGCGCTCGCGCCGAACCGAAACGTCCCGACTGCTTCGAGGCGATGGGCAACGACGTGCCGGTGTTCATCGAAAAGTACTGCACTGGCAAGAAGGCCGAAGACAACGCCGAGCAGTGCCTGGTTCTCACGCGCATCCAGTGCGACATCCAGCGCTTGAAGGCTCAGACCACCGTCGAACTCGCCGACAGCGAAGGAGAGAAGGGCAACGGCCAGAAGTCGCTCGAACTCTACAAGAAGGGCGGCGACGCCTACCTCGACCTGTGGCGCACGTATGGCGAGAAGCAGCTCGCCGACGGCAAAGAGTCCGAGTGCGGCAAGATGGACGAGATCGTCTACAACATGGCGCGCTCGTACCAGGCAGCTCGGTTGCTGGCGAAGTCGATTCAGGCTCGCCTCATCCTGCTGAACCCGCGCTACGGCATGCACAAGTCCGACTTGGCCATGAAGGCCACGTACGAGAT
>JAUIKB010000304.1 GCA_030430975.1 Polyangia bacterium | reverse complement strand
CAGCCGCGAACCCGCAGGGGCTAGGAGTTGGCGAGTCCGGAATGGACGACCCGCTGTTCCAGGGTATCCGCTCCGATCGCGTCATCGGCAACGTCAACCGCGGCTACCACACGGTCGACTTGGTCGACTACCTAGACGCACTGGCGTGTGACAACCTGGCTGACGCTAGCAAGATCACGGCGGTTACCGAGCCCATGGGTTATCCGTGGAAAGACGCGGACAAGGTGTGTCAATGAGTCGCTCACGGGGAGTCAAGATAATGTCGAATACTCTATCGAAAATCGCGTTTCTCGGTCTCGCAGTCGCCGCTCAGGCATGCAATCAAACGCCGGCCGAACCAACACCCGCGCCCGCGCAAGCTAAGGCTGCTGTGGAGGCAAAGGCTGGGTTGGACGCACACGACCTGGAGCACACCGAACTCAATGCGCCCTACGTGTTGAAGCTCATCACGCCAACCGCTGCCGCCGTCGACGGCGTTTACGCCAAGGCGGGGGAGACGGTCACCGTGAAGGCGGTCGTGACTGCGCCGGCGGCCCTCAAGGTGCCGGTCAAGCTGAGTTTGAAGCTGCCGACAGGCGCCACGCTCGACCAAGGAACGGCGGCCGAGGATCTGAAAATGCCGAAGGGCAAGCTCAGCCGTACGTTCAAGGTGAAGCTAACCAAGGACCTAACCGAAGCCGCGCCGATCAAGGTGGCGGCGACGCTGACGGATCCGAACGGAGCGTTTGGAGCGAAGGCCGAGCGGCTGTACCCAGCGCCGACGACCAAGGTCTCCAAGGTGCGCAAGGCTGTGCCGCCGCCTCCAGGTGGACGCCCCTTCGCTCGAATGCGAACGCCCGTCGCGAAGTAGTCGGCACGCAGTCCGTCGGACGGTCGACCTGGTGCTAGCTCGCCAGGTCGACTGCCTTGAGTACAGTGACCTGTAGCTCGAGTCGGCGCGCCGCGTCGATGGCGCGGCCGTCCCGCTCGGCGAGCGTGAAGCGGTCGGATACGCGACCCTCGTGCGTGCTGATCTGTGCGCGAACGATTTGCACGCCTGCGGCGAACAAGACTTGGGTCAGGGTCGCTAACAAGCCGGACCGATCGCCGGTCTCGACTTCGAGCGTGTCCAGGCCCCCGTCCTCGGCCTCGAGGAAACGCACCCGTGTGTCGAACGCTCCACGCTTCGAACGCTTCGCCACGACGTCAGCGGTAGAGCTGCCGCGGTCAACGCCCAGAAGCGCTGCCTGAATAGTCTCGGTGAGATCCGGAGCATCTACATGGCGCTGGTCGCCCTCAATCCAGAACAGCTGCAGGCTTTCGTCCAGAGGTCCGCTGCGTACGAACGTTTCCGCGGATGCGATCTCGAGCCCACAGGCCGCTAGCGCCGCGGTCGTTTGCGCGAATGCGCCGGGTTTGTCGCTGGCCACGACGCAAACGACCCGTTGGCCACCGTCCTGGTAGACGCCGACATTCGCCGGGCCTGTACGCCGAGCGCTCGCGACAGCGGCATGTTCGGCGCTCGCTTCGAGGCTGAAGCGCTTCCGGTAGGCAGGGGGAAGGGAAGCTCGGAAAGCCTCCACGTGCTCGCTGGGCGGTGTGTCGGTCATCCGCTGGACTTCGGGGGAGGGAAGCCAGGGAATGGCGGCAGCGACGTCGGGAATCCGGACGGAATCGGGAACGAACTCGGGATTTGGATCGTGGGGAAAGGAGGCGGCTTCGAGCTGCTCGACGCGGGGGGTTTCGTCACCGTTCCGGGGGGGCGCGGTTTCTTGCCGCTGGTTGGAGTGGGCGTGGGCGTCGTAGTGCTCGTCGAATCCGGAGGGGCCGGGGGGGTGTCGGGCGACTTAGCTTGCGCGGTGATGGTCGTTGCGGGTGGCGCGTCCAGGGGTGTCAACGGGGGATGGTCATCCGAAGAGTCGCCGTCGCGCGTCACGTAAAAGCCGATCGCTGCCGCTGCGACGCCGGCACCCAGTAGAACCGCAATAAGCGCCCAAATGGCGCGATTGCCCCGCGGTTCTGCCCGGGTTGCGTACGGCTGGGCGCCGCCCGTGTAGGCGTGGGGTGCTGGGTGCGCTCCGGCGCCGTGTCCATGCCCATGCCCGCCGTACTGCTGAGCGCCTTGCACGGGCGCGTTGACCGTTCCCGTTCCCGCTGCCGTTCGCAGTGCCACCTCGTGCTCAACAACCCCAGGAGGTACTTCCTGGGTTCCGCCTTTGTCGACCTGATGGGGATTGCCGCCTGGGTTCGCGCCGCCTGGGTCGGTTCTAGGAGGCACGGTCGGTGGCAGGCCCTGAGCGTCCTTGCGCGTTTCCGGTGCCAAGTGTTCTAGGGGCGGTAGATCTTGGGTCGCGCCCTGAACGATCGAGCCCGGTGGAGGGGTCGCGGCGAGGCGTCCGGCGTGGCTGAGCTGGCCGGCGAAAGGCGCGAGTCCGAGACGCATGTCGACGGCGGTAGCGAAACGATGGGTCGATGCGGGCGCCATTGCGCGGTGAACTGCGTCGACCAACCCTGCTGGCAGCGAGGCGTCGTACTCGCTGAGGCGCTTCACCTGTCCCGACGTCACCTTGTAGACAATCTGTTCGGGTTCGTCCCCGTACGCGGGTCGCTCACCGCTCAACATCTCGTACAGCATCGCGCCGATCGAATAGATGTCGGCGCGATGGTCCACCTGGTCTGCCGAGTACGCCTGTTCAGGCGCCATGTACTCGGGAGTCCCCATGATAGCGCCCGGGCGCGTGAGCCCCTTCTTGAACTCATTCGTGTCTCGCAGTTTCGCAATACCGAAATCGAGAAGCTTGGCGATCGGGCCGCCAGTCGACGGAGTGATGAACACATTATCCGGCTTGAGGTCCCGGTGTACGACGCCCAGGGCATGCGCCGCCTCTAGGCCTGACAGCATCTGTAGGGTGAAGTCGATGGCTTGATCTGCGGGCAATTTGATCCGTCGATCGAGTAGCTGCTGCAGGCTCTCGCCCTGCAATAGCTCCATGACGATGTACGGGGAGCCATCCGGCAACTGCTCGACATCCGTAACGCGGGTGACGTGCGGCGACTGAATGCTCGCGGACACCTTCGCCTCACGCATGAAGCGCGAGACGAGGCCGGCGCGTTTCGTAAACTCCGGGTGGAGGAACTTTAGCGCGACCGGCGTGTTGAGCACCTCATGACGAGCCTCGTAGACGGAACCCATCCCGCCGTCGCCGATCAAGCGCGTGATGCGGTACTTTCCGCCGATGACTTCGCCGGGGTTGGGACGCATCGCGCTCTCTGTTTATCACCGCACGCAGGCGGCACACCTAAAATCGAATTTCTGCTGATTCTTACCGGAGATCTGGCGGAATGGGCGCGCTTTCGTAGACGACAGGCGGGCTCCGGTTCCGGGTGTATCAGGTTCGGTCAGTCCGCTTCGGTGCCGGCGCTAGCCGGGACCTCCGCATACCGTTCATACTCACGTTGAAAAGCCAGCGTCCTTGTATCCGCGCGATCCACGAAGAGCATGCCGTCTAGATGGTCGATCTCGTGCTGGAGTATTGCGGCCTCGACGCCACGCACGGTGCGTTCGATCGGCTGTCCACTCGCGTCCAGCGCGCTTAGGGAAACGGAGCTGGGGCGCCGCACCCGCCCCCTCAGACCCGGTACAGAGAGGCATCCCTCGTAGAGCTCGATCCACGAGTCGGACGCCGGTCCGGTTGGATCAACCACTACTGGCGTCAACACTGGATTAACCAATATCGTTAAGGGAACTTCTGGGAAGGTGGGGTACCGAGGGTTTTGTTTCACCTCGAGCACGCATAGCCGAACAGACTCGTGGACTTGGGGTGCTGCGAGACCCGCGCCGTCCGCGTCCCGCATCGTTTCGATCATGTCGTTGATCAGCGTCCGAATCTTCGGAGCTGTGATGTCCGAAACGCGAATTGGTTGAGCCACCTTTCGGAGCACTGGATGACCGAGTCGGGCGATCTTGCGAATGGCCATGCGCCCATGGTAGCAGCCGCATTTCACGAGTACCCAGGAGACCAGATGATCCGCTCTACCATTCTAGGCGTCGGTAGCTACGTGCCCACCAAAGTCGTGACGAACGATGACCTCGCGAAAATGATGACGACGAGCGATGAGTGGATCTTCCAGCGTAGCGGTATCAAAGAACGTCGGTTCGTCGAAGAAGAGGGAATCGGATCCTCGCATCTGGCCGTGCCCGCCTCCAAGATGGCGATGGAGCGCGCTGGGGTCACTGCGGATGACATCGACGCGATCATCTTCGCAACGCTGTCACCTGACTACGACTTTCCAGGGTGCGGCGTGTTGCTTGGACGATCGCTGGGAATGAACGGCAAGCCGGCAATGGACATTCGCAACCAGTGCTCCGGTTTTCTCTATGGATTGAGCGTTGCCGATGCGTGGGTACGCGCTGGTATGTACGAAAAGATTCTTGTAGTGGGTTCGGAAGTTCACTCGACGGGCATCGAACTCGCTGATCGGGGTCGGGACGTAGCCGTGCTGTTCGGCGACGGCGCAGGCGCCGCCGTTGTGGGTCGCTCGCCGGACGACAACAAGGGCCTCTTGTCGATCGCCCTGCACGCCGATGGCGCAGGTGCCGAAGACCTGTGGATCGAGGCCCCAACGTCGCGGGTCAAACATCGCATCACCCCGCAGATGATCGAGGATGGCCGACACTTCCCCAAGATGAAGGGCAAGCAGGTGTTCCGCTGGGCGACGGAGAAGACGCTCGAAGTCGCGCGCGAGGCGCTGAAGAAGGCCGACATGACGGTCGCGGACGTCGACCTGCTGGTGCCGCATCAGGCGAATAAACGCATCAATCAGTTCATCGCCGCGAAGCTGGAGCTCCCCGAAGAGAAGGTCGTTCACAACATCGAGAAGTACGGCAACACCACCGCCGCGACGATCCCGATGGCGCTGGACGCAGCGTTCAAAGACGAGCGCATCAAAGACGGCGACGTCGTGCTCTTCACTGCGTTCGGCTCCGGCTACACCTGGGGCGGCGCCGTCATGCGGTTCTGATCGTTCGCGTACGCCACCGTTCCAGCTACGCCTCGCCGCCCACCAAGGTCAACTCTGCCAAGCTGACCCGAGGGGTTGGCAGACGAGATGACCGTTGCGGACCACAAAGGGGTTGGCGAGGTAGTTAGACATGCGAGTCAGCTTGGCAGAGATGACCGGCAAGCGGTGTAGCGGCGTCGAGGCTTCGCTGGAAAGGTGGAGTACGCTCCGACAGCTGTGTTTGCTTTGCGGCTTCGCCGCGTTCCTCGACGTTCGGCGCGTGCTGTGACTCCTCCCGGCGTGCGGTGGCGCTAGCCTGCGCACTCTGCCCAGCTCGCTGCGCCTCGCCGCCGAGCGCCGCCCGTTAATCAAAAACAAGCCCCTGCCGCCCCAGCAAGGTTAGGCACGCGCGCGCAGCGCAGAAAGGCGAGCAGAGAGTCTACCGAGGCTCCCACGGCACGTCGGCAACGCCTGCTTCAACGTTGGCGCGTCGCGCGAGTGCGAAGAGCAGGTCGCTTAGCCGATTCAGGTAGTGAATCAGTTCGGCTCGAACGGGCTCGGTGTCGGCTACGCGCAGCACTGCTCGCTCCGCTCTGCGGCACACGGTTCGTGTGTGATGGAGGTGTGCCGCGGGCAGGCTGCCGCCTGGCAGGACGAACGACGTGAGCGGCTCGTTGACGTCTTCGGCGGTGTCGATGTCGGCTTCGAGTGCCTTGATGTGGCTTGGGTCGATGAGCGCCATCTTCATCTTGGCTTCTTTGCCGGGCACGCACGCTAGCTCGGCGCCGAGCACGAACAGTTCGGTTTGAATGCGCGCCAGCGACTGGTCGATTGCCTCGCCCACGCCCACCGCGCGCGCTAGGCCGAGCAGCGAGTTGACTTCGTCGACCGAGCCGTACGCCTCGACACGATCCCCGTGTTTTGGAACGCGTGCGCCGCCGAACAGCCCGGTTGTGCCGTCGTCACCCGTCTTGGTGTACAGCTTCACAGCGGCCTCGTCAGTCTCGACGCTAGGCCGACAGGATCTGCTGAATCTCGTTGTCGATGGAGTCGGTCTTGACCTTCTTCGCTAGTGCCAGCTCCTGAACCAGGAGGCTGCGAGCTTGGTCGAGTAGCCGTCGTTCGCCGAACGACAGCTCCTTGTCGAACTTCAGGCGATACATGTCGCGCAGCACCTTCGCAATCTCCGTGGGCAGACCGCTCTTCAGCATTTCGGTGTATGCGCGAAAACGTCGACTCCACGGCTGCAGGTCGACGGCGACTTCCGGGGCCTTCAGGATGTCGAGGATCTCCTGAGCCTCTTTCTTCTTCATCACCGGTCGCAGTCCCACCCGCTTGGCTGCTGCAGTTGGCACCATCACCTTGAGGCCGGTGTCCATGATCTTCATCACGATGATCGCCGCCTCTGTGCCGCCGAGGTCACGTGTCTCAACCGCGATGACCTCCCCAACGCCGTGGGACGGATGGACCGCCTTGTCACCTGGTTTGAAACTCGTTCCGTTCGACGCTGCCATCTCGACTCCTGCTGAGGCACAAGGCATGTGAGGCGCCGTGTGCTGAGCGCAACCCGTACGGCGTCCTGACTCGGCCGCCCCAACGGTCTGCGTTTGAGCACCGCGCTCATACACCGCGGCTAAGGCCGGGTCAATCGCCGAGAGCTGGATTGCAACCCCTCGAAATTGCTAATAGAAATTGGGTCGGCTGCTATTCCGGTAGCTTCGGCCCCGTTCCGTCCGTCGGCTTGGGGCCCAAAGGTGATTCCGACCCCTTGTCGGTCGAGTCTGAACCGGCCGGACGAATGTCCAGGATGTCTCGAATGCTGCCGTTTACGGCGGCGGACAACCCCCGGATTATCTCCGGATAATCCAGCACGACCACGAGCTTTAACAGGTCTCGGTCACGACTGACGACGGGAGACCGGGCGGGGCGGTCGAGTCCGAACAGCACTCCCGTCGTGCTTCCCGCGAGTTCTTTCCAGGCGGTAAGCAGCTCCGCTTCGGGCGAGACATCCAGTTCGTCCCACCCGCCGGCGAGAACGAGCGTAGCTCTTAGCTTGCCGCTTTTGTCCGGCTCT
>JAUIKB010000303.1 GCA_030430975.1 Polyangia bacterium | reverse complement strand
AAGGTGGTACCAGCCAGATCGGCTGCGCCCTCAACAGTTGCGACGGCGAAGTCAAGTGCGAGGGCGGCACAAGCTGCGCCGTGAACTGCGCACTCGGAGCATGTGCCAGCGGCGTCTGCTGCAGCGCGCAGACCTGCAACCTGGGCAACACCCCGAACAACTGCCCCTAGTCGAGGAGTCCCGTATTCGAGGTCCCCAGTCGGCGTATTGGTCGAGGTAACTTCGTCGGGACAAGTTAGTCGAGGTCGCGGTCGTCTAGTTCGACCACCACCGGGCAGTGATCGCTAAGTCGAGCCAGCGCTGCCGGGGGATCGCGCCGGCTCACTCGCCGACAGCTCCGCTCCGCACACACACCGCCGACGCGCGCGGTCGCGGACCGCAGCTCCCGCGTGCCTGTAGTGATCACAACGTGGTCCAACAGCCCGCCGCGGCCACGGTAGTACTGCGTGCAGGTCTGGGACGACGCCAGCCGAGTCAGATCGACACGCCGCAGCTGCGCGTCCAGTAAGCTCAGCTCCTGACGGCTCGTCAGCGGCGGATCGCAGTGCCGGCAGCCTACGGTGTTGAAGTCACCCAGCACGACGAAGTCAGAGTCCCTCCGCCGGGAGTGGGCATCGACAATTGCGGCAAACGACTTCCGGCGCTCGTCTGCGTCCCGCGCGCCGACACCGGCCTTTAGGTGAATGCTCATCAGCTCTATATCCAGCCCCCCTCTAAACCGAGCCAACGCCGCGAGCCCGGGACGCAACCGTCCGGCGCAAGCCGCGCCACGCGGATTCAGTGCCGCAACTTGGCGCACAGACCCGAGCTGAAGCCTCTTGCGGTTGTAGACGAAGCCCACATGTTGAGCCCCCTTGCCGGTGCACTCGTCCAGGATCACGGACCAATTACCTCCGGTTAATCGATCGAGCTCCGCGACGAGGCGGCCGGCGCTAGCCAGCGCAGCGCGTTCGTTCTTGAACTCTTGAACCGCCAGAACGTCGAGTCGCTCGGAGGCGATCACGCACGCCACCCACTCCACATCCGTCGCCGCGTCGCCGTTCCCCGAAGCGGTACCGTCTGGAAACCAGCGGATGTTCCAACTGCCGATCCGGACGCGGCCCGGGTCGGGTTGCGCCAGCGTGGAAAGTCGTCGCCGACAATCCTGCTTGCTGTCGACGCTCGCGCGCGTGACTTCGGACCCGCGACCGCCCGGCGCAGGGAGCGGCTGCTCAACCTTGTCGCCGTACCGCGACCGGTCGCAGCCATCACACCCCGAAACCGCAATGGCTGCCACAAGCGAGAGCAGCCTTGTGCGCGTCGCTGAATACATTTCGCTAGTCAAACTCACGGAGGCTGAGATCGATTACACTCACGCAGCAACCATGCCTACCGCTGAAACGCTGATCGCCGACCGGAGCCAAGAGGCGTCGGAGGACGCACCGATCGTGTTACTCACGGGCGCCGGGATCTCAGCAGAAAGCGGCATTCCGACTTTTCGAGGCGAGGGCGGCTATTGGCGCATTGGCTCGACGAACTACCGACCAGAAGAACTAGCCACTCGTCGTGCGTTCGACCGGATTCCCGAAGACGTTTGGGCTTGGTACCTGTATCGGCGCGGGGTGTGCCGTCAAGCCGAGCCGAACCAAGCCCATACCGCGGTGGCAGAGCTAGGCTCATGCTGCGGTGGCATGGTTCTCTTGATCACTCAGAACGTCGACGGCCTGCATCGCCGCGCGGGCAGTCCGCCAAACAGGACATACGAGATTCACGGCAACATCGAGATGATGCGATGCAGCGAGGACTGCACTCCCGATGTCACCCCGATCCCGGACGCCGTCGACATCGCCTGGGACAAGGACCGCGCATTGACACCCGCGGATGCGGCCTCTCTGCGTTGCGAGGCGTGCGGCTCGTGGATGCGGCCTCATGTCTTGTGGTTCGACGAAACGTACGACGAGGCCCATTTCCGTTTTGAGAGCAGCATTGCGGCGGCGTCATCTACACCGCTGCTGCTGGTAGTCGGCACCACCGGTCGCACCAACCTACCCCTTCAAATCGGTCAGCTGGCCGCGCGCAGCGGCGCCTCGCTAGTCGTGGTCAACCCCGAGCCCAATCCGTTTTCCGAGTTCGCTGCGCAATCGTCACGAGGCGCGTTTATCCAATCGACGGCTGGCGCTGCCGTTCCGACGCTATGCGCCGCGATCCAGGAGAATATTACCTCATGAAAAACTGGATGGACCCGCGT
Organism: Polyangia bacterium; assembly: GCA_030430975.1. Taxonomy (GTDB): domain Bacteria; phylum Myxococcota_A; class Polyangia; order Polyangiales; family Polyangiaceae; genus JAUIKB01. The sequence continues at coordinate 4,846 of JAUIKB010000303.1, read as the reverse complement.
CTCGCAATCCTGTCGGCCACACGCGCGCGGCGCGCTCTGCGCGGTCCGATGCGGCCCACGTGGACGCTGGAGTTCGAAGCGCTCGCAATGACGCTGCACCACTACGCAAACGCCTCTCGCTTCATCCCGCTGAAGGCCCAGCGCGGCGCTGCTGGTAGCTTCATGCGACCGACCTCAGCGATCAAGCGCACGTCGTTCGAACCGGTCAGCGCAAGCGGCGTACCGTCCGAGTGGTTTCGACCGGCTGAGGTCAAAAGAGACGGCGCGTTGCTTTACTTTCACGGCGGTGGCTATTCGATCGGATCCATCGACACCCACCGCGACTTGGTCTCGCGATTGTGCGCCGCCATCGGTGTTCCTGCGCTGGTCCCCGACTATCGCCTGGCGCCGGAACATCCGTTTCCTGCACAGCTCGAGGACGCGCGCGCCGCATACAGATACCTTCAGCAGCACCACTCTCCCGACCGCATCATCATCGCCGGCGACTCTGCGGGCGGCGGCTTGACGATGTCGACGCTCCTGGCGACTCGCGACGCAGGCGAGGCGCTTCCGGCGGGCGCGGTGTTGTTGTCACCCTGGGTGGATCTGACCGGCAACTCGCGTACGCTGCGCAGCAACGATCGCTATGACTTCGTAAGGCGTCCGGTGTTGATGGCCTACATAGACCGCTTCATTGGCGGCGGGGATCGACGCCAGCCGCTCGTGTCGCCGATGTTCGGCGAGCTGTCGGATCTGCCGCCGCTACTCGTCATGGCGGGCGAGTGTGAGACCCTACTCGACGACGCGAAGGGCCTGGCAAGACGAGCGAACGAAGCGGGGACGACCGCCGTGCTCGACGTGGCGCCCGACATGATCCATGTGTACCAATTGTTCGGCATCTTCCAGCAGGCGAAGGACGCGCTGACGCGGATCGCCGAGTTCGCGGCCGGGCGCATACCCGCCGAACCAACGGAACCGTGACGGCGCACATCCGAGGTGAAGCCATCACGGGTTTTGCCGGCTGGCTGTGTGACACCCATGATGCCCGCGCGCTCCAGACGCTAGTAGATCGTGCCGGGCCCGAGGCTGGGGGCCGCTTGAACGTGAACCACCCGCAGCTCGGTCTGCAGCCAAGCGTGTGGTACGAATCGTCGTTCGTGGGACGCCTGCTCGACGTGATAGTCGAGGGGATGACGCACGAGGCTCGCTTCAAACTGGCTCAAACCGCGAGCAGCGTCATCGTTCCCCGGCAGCTCGGCGGTCCTCAACGCTTCGCTATGGCTCGGCTGGCGAACCCCGCACTCTACGGTCGCCACATCCAATTCTTGTGGCGCCGCCTACACGACACGGGCGAGCGCTCCGCGAGAATCGTGGACGCCGGTCGCATGGACTCTCAGATCGCCAGTTGGGACGGCCATCACGTCTTCCTTTGCGAAGCTGTGCACGCCACCATGCTCGAGCTGTTTCGCGCTATGGGCTACTCTCAGCTCGACGCTCGCCGCGAAGCGTGCGTTTCCGAGGGCGCCGCGAAGTGTCAGTGGACAGTCGCTTTCGCGCGTTAGCCCGCCCCACAGCAATCGGAGCCGCCATGCCCGCAACCGACTCGCCGCAAGTTCACGTAAGTCGAACCGAAGACGTCGCCGTCCTAACGCTCGACAACCCGCCTGTTAACGCCCTGGCGGAGCGCCTGCTCGTCGCCCTCGACCAGCGCCTGCGCGAACTGGACACGTCGAGCCTACGTGCGATCGTCATCGTCGGAGCGGGCGACACCTTCGTGGCTGGCGCAGACATCGAAAGACTTCAGCGCCTGGCTTCCGGTCACGCGCCCGGCGGACCGAGTCTGGGCGATCTGCTGAACCGCATCGAAGGTTCGACGGTGCCAGTCGTCGCGGCGATCGATCGCCACGCGCTCGGCGGCGGACTCGAGTTGGCGATGAGTTGCCACTACCGAGTGGCAACTCAGCGCGCGCGACTCGGTCTGCCTGAGCTCGGCCTCGGCCTGATTCCGGGCGCTGGCGGCACGCAACGCCTGCCGCGACTGATCGGCGTCACCGACGCCGCCGAGATGATGTTGACAAGCAAGCCGGTCGATGCCGCCACGGCCCACGACCGCGGATTGGTCGACCTCGTAGTCGAAGACGCTAAAGACCTGCAGAGTCAGGCCATTGCGTTCGCCCGCGACGTAGCCCCAGAGCCACCCGTAGCGGCGCTGTTGCGCCAGGACAGATTGCCGGCCGGCGCTGAGCTAACCAACGCCCTGGACGCGACGCGGTCATTGGCGGCCAAGCGGTTTCGTAACGTTGCGTTCCCCACGCTGTGCGTGGAAGCCATCGTAGCGGGCATCGAACAGGGCGGGGCGGCGGGGCTCGCCGTCGAAAGGTCCCGATTCGAGCAGGCGCTGCGCGACGAGCCGGCGCAAGCCATGATTCACCTGTTCTTCGCTGAGCGGGCGGCCCGAAAGGTGCCGGGCGTCACGGACCGTGAATTCCCGGAGCGGCCTCGCGGCAAGATCGGCGTTATCGGCGGGGGAACGATGGGTAGCGGTATCGCGACAGCGCTTCTCAACGCGAGCCTGGACGTCTGCCTCGTCGAAGTCGACGCAGACGCCTGCGACGCGGCGCGAAACCGCGTCGCAGGCTTCATCCAGCGCGCTGTGGACAAGGGACGCATCAGCGCAACCCAGGCAGCCAAGCGGCTCGCAGCGCTCTCGACTTCAGCAGATCTCCAAGCGCTTCGGGACCGGGATGTGGTGATCGAGGCCGCCACCGAAGACGTCGCGCTCAAGCAAGCGCTCTTTCAACAGGTCGAGGGAATCGCGAGCCGATCGGCCCTGTTGGTGACCAACACGTCGACCATCGATATCGCGCACCTCGGCGGAAAGCTCGAGAGCCCGGCGCGACTGCTCGGAATGCACTTCTTTTCGCCCGCGCACATCATGCCGTTGGTCGAGGTCATCCGGACGAAGGACACGGAGCCTGCAGCTGTCGCAGCCGCGCTCGATTTGTGTAAACAACTGCGCAAGACGCCTGTCACCGTCGGAAACTGCCCGGGCTTCTTGGTCAATCGCGTGTTCATGCCGTATGGCCAGCTCGCCGGGTTCGCGATCGATCGGGGCGTACATCCGTACCACCTCGACCGCGTCATGTATGACTTCGGCATGCCGATGGGGCCGTGCCGGGTCAGCGATCTGGCCGGGATCGATGTCGGCGTTGCGGCCGGCCAAATTCTCGATAGCGCCTACGCGAAGCGCGCCTACCGCTCACCGCTGCGGCGTCTACTCGCCGACGCCGGACGCATCGGGCAGAAGGCCGGCGCTGGACACTACCTTTATGAGAACGGCAAGGCTATCCACGACGCCGATCTGGACGCGTACGTCGAAGCCGCTCGAGCGCAGCAGGGGCATCCGTCAGCAGAGAAGTTCGCTGATGAGGACCTCGTGGACCTGTTGCTGCTCGGCGTGGTCAACGAGGCGTCGCGGATCGTCGAGGACGGCATCGTCGTCCGCCCGAGTGACATCGACGTAGCCGTTTGCGCCGGCATGGGTTTCCCGCGCTACCGCGGCGGGCCGCTGCACTGGGCCGACCGTCACGGATCGCAATGGGTGGTCGATCGCTTGCAGCACTTCGCCGATCGCTTCGAGCTTCCCTTGCTACAGCCGACCGAGCACCTGAAGGCAGTGGCGAGCGCTGGCACGCCGCTGCTGGCGGCTGGCTGAATGGGTCGACCTAGCGCGCGGCCGCTAGCCTAGCGCGCGGCCGCTAGCCTAGCGCGCCAACCGGGCGTACGCCTGAACCCGCAACCCGGAGGCGAGGCGAAAGTAGCCGCGCGCTACGCCGGTTTTCGACGGCGGATCGAAGCCTAGCTTGACGACGCGTCCACCGTCGTCGGACTGGGTGATCTCGCCCGTCGACTCCGTGCGCAGCCTCACCGCGATCGTCGCCACGCCACGCGCTCCGGACGGCAAAGAGAACTTGCCGCGACGAAGCAGGATCTTCACGCGGTCCAGCACTCGGCGGACCTTGGCGTGGGTACTGCCACCGTACTCCCAGCTGACGATTGCGCCCCGACCGTCGATCTCTAGCTCGATCGTCCCCGCGCGTTCCGCGCCGAACGTCGACCAGCCGGACAACCGCGAAGTCGCAGCGGGAAACGCCCGAGCAAATGCGGCGAGCACGTTGGCTCGCCGAGCGTTGCCGGCAAGCGAGCTGTCCGTCGACGAACTGCCGCCGCTGTTCGACGAACGACTCCCGGCAGTCGTCTGGGACGGCGGACTACTGCCGCGGGGGGTCGCCACGGTCGCAACCGGCTTGGCGACGCGCCTTGTGCGCCGACGAACGCTTCGGCGTCTACGCTTCGCTCGACGGCGTGCCTTAACCGGCCGGGCGGACGTCGCCTTCGGGGAGCGCTCATCGGTAGCAGCGGGCGATCTCGGCGACGTCGGTGGCAACGCGGGCGGCGTGGGAATCGGTGACCCCGTTTCAGGAGCGCTATGCACATCGACCTCTACCAAACGGGCGGCCGCCGCCGGTGCCAGCACGCTACGCTGCGGCTGGGCGCGCACCAGCATGGCACCCGCCAAATGCCACACTACCGATACTGCTACGGCGATCGACAGACTGCGCACATAGGATCGACAATCGACGCGCCAAAAGGTTCCCGGCGTCGTGCCAGGCGGAATCCCCACGGCACTTTCGGCGTATAACCGCACAGTGAGTGGCTTAAGGCGAAGCGGGCGCGCGCCCATCTGGACGCTGGGACTAGTTCTGCTGATCGGCTGTCGAGAGTCGTCATCAAGTGGAGCCAGCACATCCGCAGCGCCACCGCCGACCAGCTCCCAGACGAGCGTCACTGCAAGCGCTTCGACGCC
>JAUIKB010000302.1 GCA_030430975.1 Polyangia bacterium | reverse complement strand
CGTCAACTACAACCCATCGTGAAGGCGGTGGCTCGGCAGGATTCGGGGCTGGCCGATCAGCTGCGCCGTGCGGCACGCTCGATCGCGCTGAATACGGCGGAGGCGCACGGTCACGTGGGTCGGCGAACGTCTCGCGGCATGCTGCGTTCGCCGCCGGGTACGTAGGGTCTCGGCCCCCGCGCGCGTAGCGTGCGCCCAACAAACACAGGTAAGCAAGCCGCAGTGGTGGGTCCGCACGCAGCCAGCTGCTCGGCTCACGGGAACCGTGAGCCGCTGGCGTAGCGGGACGCATTACTGTGGCGTTAGACTACTTCGGGGGGCCGATTTCCGTCTGGCAACCGAACTGAACGTCGGTTTTGCCGCCCTTATCCGCTTGCAGGGTTCCGCAGTTCCCCGGGCACATGATGATCTGCGACGGGTTCGCCGGGTCGTCGTAGTACCAGCCGCCACCGGCTGCTGCGCAACCGGCCTCGTCGGGGACGTTGTAGATAGGTGTTGGGGCGCCGCCGCTGGGCGTGAACGTCACGTTCACCTTGTTCTTGTCGAACACCTGACCCATCGGAGGCGGCGGAATGTCCAGGTTGCACGAGAGCTGCGTTGACGAGGAGATCGTCTGGGCCATCTGCTGGAAGACCGGCGCGAAGTTCTGATTGTTTCCGCACAGGTCACCCGTCACGCCACCGGTCTGCTGCACGAGCTGCTGATAGACAGTACCGGTATCGGCACACGCGAAGAAGTCTGGACAGCCTCCGGTGCAGTAGATGCCCATGAACTTCCAGTTGTTGAAGTAGCCGTCCATCGCGTTGATGTCGGCGAGCGCTTGGGTGAAAGCCGCAGCGCTCATGTTCGAGTTGTCGTCGGTCACGACGGCGAAGTACTTCAGCGCCTCCTTACGGAGAGTCGACTTGTACTGTGGATACGTGTTGATGTACTGCGACAAGGCGTTTGTACTACCGATGCCGACCTGCACGTGCTGGAAAATGATGTCGCCGTTGCCGTTGGTGTTGGGCTGTCCACACGGCACACCGCCGAGTGGTGGCGGAATGCACGTTTCGCGCGCGATTAATACCACGTGAATATCGACGCCGGTGCCAAAGACGGCATTCGAGAACCCGTTCATGTTGTTTTGAACCTGCTGGATTTCACCGTCCATGCTGCCCGAGCTATCGATCGCCCAGATGATGTCGACCGGCAGAAGCTTGCTCTCGGCCTGCTCGGATACGCTTTCACACTCCTGATTGCCGCCTTCACCGCCGGTGGCGCCGGTATTGATGATTCCGCCGCTGCCCGTGTTGCCTGTCCCGCTGCCGTTGCCGGTGTTGCCCGTTCCGGTGCCGTTCCCGATGCCTGTACCGTTGGCGGAACCGCCATTGCCGCCTTCTCCGACGTTGGAACCCCGCTCGTCTCCGCTATCGACCGAGCACGCCAGCGCGCAGGTTGCTGCGATCATTCCGCCTACTACCCAAAGCTGCCTCATATCAATCATGGTACCGACCGGCCGTCCGATCGCAATCGTCCGAGCGCTCCGGAAGGCGACTCCGAGGCCTCCGCTGTAAAAGTTGATGGAAACTCAAACTGCGCCGCGATGCGTCAACAACGCGCAAATTCCCGGGAAAGGAGCGACTTTGCTGGGGACGAGTGCCGTGCTATCCGCCTTGACGGTGGATCCCGGCGCCACCGGCGGTTTGAACGACTTATTGGAGAATCCCATGACACGACTCACTTCATCGACGCTGACGGGCCTGATGCTCACGATGGGCGCCTGCACCATCCAAACCGGACCGCCTGCTGCAGAGCCTGAGCCGGCCCCGGCTGCGACCCCGGCGCCCGCGGCGACGCCCACGGCTGCAGCCACCGCGACTGCGCCTCCCGCCCCGACGGACCCAAACGACGTGGAGATAACCCCCGACACCGACGAGGTGACCGGGTCGACCGATCCGCTGCCCGACCAGGGCGAGGTCGTCGAGCCTCCCGCTCCGGCTGGTTCGCCGTACAAGATGGCTCCCGGCTCAGCCGACGGTCGACCTAAGAGCCTAGCTTCGGGTAACGAAGCTGCATACTGGATTTGGCGCCGTAAATCGGACGGGGTCTGGAAGGTGCGCACTACGACCGCCGGCAATCTGCACACGTTCTGGGGTCGCGCTGGCGCCGTGCAAGGCAAGGTCGGGGCTGTCCGCCCGACGCGCGCCGAGTTCAAGGACCGCGTCATGAAGGGACCGAAGGGCAATCTGAAGTTCCACTTCAAGACCAAGGGTCACATCGATGGTTTCGACTTCCGGGCGCCTGGTTGCGTCCGCTTCGACCTCCAGCTCGATGCTGGGGAGAAGAAGAAGCGAATTTTCGTTGGAGAAAAAGAGCTGACGCCGCCGCTCGGGATTCTCGTTCTCTGTCCTAGCTGACGCGCGCCTAAAGCTTAAAACGGCTCGCCGCGTGGCGGGCAGTTTCGCGTTGTGTGGGCAGGCTAACTGGCGGGCCTGGGAAGGATCGGTGCGGTGGGAGACATGACCGCCTCGCGCCATATCTCTTGCCACGGCCCGGTCGCATGGAGCGCAGCCAGGATGGCGTTGAGTCCCCACTGCAGGCGGTTGAGCACGAGCCATTCCTTAGGCATCGCCGTTATCATCTTGTTCGGGTTGTCGAAGATCATCAGCCCGTAGCTTTCCTTCACGTAGTCGTCCGTGTAGGTGAACGGGCCTGACTGCATGAACGGTCGGTAGACGTACTGCATCATCTGCCATTGATGTTCCCAGTCGAAGCGCTTCGTATTGGCGACGAATCCCAGGTCTGTGTAAGCGTCTCTAAAGCCCGGTTGGTCGCCGTCTAGGACCGTGCGCGCGACGCGCTTCCAGGCATCGATCATGTCGGCGGTGAAGAAGCGAATGCAGCCGAAGTCCAAGAAGCACACGGAGCCGTCGCCACCCAGTAGGTAGTTTCCCGGGTGTGGATCAGCGTTATACACGCAGTGGCGGAAGATACAGTCAAAACACGCACGGAAAATAAGCGTTGCTGCTCGGTTCTTCGACTCTTGATCCGCCGTGGCGGCGAAGTCAGCAAACGACTGGCCAGTGAAGAACTCCGACGTGATGACTTTAGTAGAAGAACGTGCGTTTACGACACCTGGGACGCGAGCACCCGGATAGCGAGATAGAATCTCCCCAAAAAACTCCTGATACTGCGCCTCCTTCGTGTAGTCGCATTCTTCGAGCATGCGCTCGGCTAGCTCCTCCGCCAGTTCGGAACCGTTCATGCCTGAACCGATGCTCGACATCTTCAGCAGCAGCGACATCGTGCCGAGGTCTGAGGCCAGGACATCGCTCACGCCTGGATACTGGACCTTCACGGCGACCTCTTTTCCGTCGAGCGACGCTCGGTGAACCTGGCCGATCGAAGCGGAGGCGAAGGCCTTGGAGTCGAAGCGATCGAACAGCTCCTCGACCGGCGCTCCTAGCTCTGCTTCGAGGGCGCGCTTAACCACGTTGAACTCCATGGCCGTGCTCTGTGCCTGCAGCTTGCCGAGCACCTTTTGGGCGTCAGGCGACGACGCGCCGGGCATGTAGCTGGCCATTTGACCGAACTTCATGACTAGGCCTTTGAGCGCTCCGAGTTCATCGACGAGGCGTTCCGCGGCGGCCACGTCGTCGGTGGGAGCCTTGTTACTAGCGCCGAGAGCCGCCCGCTTGGCGTATTTCACGCCAAGCTTGCCGGCGAGCTTGGCGGTCACGAGCGTTCGCTTACGAAACCCTGTAGCGAGGCTAGCGATGGGGGTTGATTCTGACGATTTCATGAGGATGGCTCTTTTCCTTCACGCGTGAGGCCGCGCAGCGTGATCGCCAGACCGCCGCGTAGCGCGCTATCGGTGGTCGCACGGTTCATCGCACCACTTAACCACAGGGTTAAGTGGTAATAGTACTGACCGAAGAGATGGAACCCTGCGACTTCGGCCGGAAGTCGCAGCTCGCTTTGCGGAGAAGCGCTCTCGGCGATGCGTCCCAGATCGGCCATGAAGCGAGTTGTCATGACCGTAAGTTCGGCGTGTCGGTCGCTTCCGGACAGAAATAGGAGCTCCTTGACGAACACCCGGGATAGATCTGGCGCAGCGCCGTAATAGTCCATGAGCCGACCGAACACCGCGAGCAGTTGCTCCAGGGCGGGCTTCTTGCGATCCAGATTCGTGAACGCTTCATCGACCACGCTCGAGATGTCTGTGAAGAACACGTGCAGCAGCAGGTCGAGCTTTTCGGGGAAGTAGACGAAGAGGGTCCCGACCCCGATGCCCGCGCGTTCAGCGATCGCGCGCGTCGTGGTCGAGCTGTAGCCCTGGTCGCGAAATAGTTGTCGGGCGGCGTCGACAATCCGCTGCAATTTTGAGCGTTTGTTCGCCTCACGGCGACCTAGTGCCGGGTCGGTTTGAGCGTGCTCAATTTTGAGCATGCTCAAGTTGTGGGATCAAGCGCGCGCTTTGTCAAGGTGTAGACTCGCCGCGTGCAGCACGTAGTGGGCATCGACCTCGGCACGACGCACACCGTGGTTGCCGAAGTGACGGGCGCAATTCCGAAGCTGGTGCCCATCCCGCAACTGGTGGCGGCCGCTGAGCGCGAGCCGCGCGACCTGTTGCCGTCGGTGCTGTTTTCGCCGGCGTCAACGCCCTCTGACTGGCAGATCGGCGAGCACGCGCGTCGTCGCGCTCAGGAAGTGCCGGGCCGCGCCGTGACGTCCGCCAAGTCGTGGCTGAGTCACGACCGAGTGGACCGTCTAGCCGCGATTCTGCCCTGGGGTGCGGTGGACGGTGTCGACCGCATGTCGCCGGTCGAAGCCAGCACACGGTTGCTTCAGTACGTGGTTGGGACGTGGCGCGAACATCAGGGTCGGGCCTTACAGGATGAGCTCGTCGTGTTGACCGTACCGGCGTCGTTCGATCAACTCGCTCGCGAGCTCACGGCCAAAGCGGCCAGAGACGCGGGTCTGAGTGTGCGTCTGTTGGAGGAGCCGCAGGCGGCGTTCTATTCGTTCATGCACGCTCACCCTCAGCGCCTCCACGCGCTGTGTTCAAAGCAGGCACGGATTCTTGTGTGTGACGTGGGGGGCGGGACTACGGATCTGACGCTTATTACCACAGGGTTAAAGTACGGCAGCCCAAGCGTCGATCGCGAGGCGGTCGGTCGTCATTTGCTGCTAGGGGGCGACAATATCGACCTGGCCTTGGCCCATTTTCTGGAGCCCGCGCTGGGTGACGAGAAGCTAGACGCTGCTCGGTTTGCCCAGCTGGTGCTGGCGTGTCGGCGGGCCAAGGAGCAGCTGCTCGGTCACGATCCGCCGGAGCAAGTGTCCGTCTCCGTGCTGGGCCGCGGTTCCAGTCTCGTCGGCAGTACGCTCAGCACCAAGCTCGGTTTGGACGATACGGTGCGTATCGCGCTGGACGGATTCTTGCCGCTGGTGGAGCCCGGAGTGCGTCCGAAGCGCTCTCGGTCCGCGCTTACTGCCTTTGGTCTTCCGTATGAGGCGGACCCGGCGATCACACGCCACGTAGCCGCGTTTCTGCAGCGGCACGGTTCGCCGAGCATCGATGCCGTGCTGTTCAATGGCGGCCTGTTCCGGGCGGCGCGTGCTCGCGAGCGCATGCTCGACGCGCTCGAGAAGTTAACCGACCAGCGTCCTGAGGTCCTTCCGGAGACCGACCCGAGCTACGCCGTGGCGCTGGGCGCCGCGTGTTTCGGCAAAGCGCTGCAGGGCGACGGTGCGCTGATCGGCGGCGGGGCGGCGCACGGATATTACGTTGCGTTGGGTGGCGAGCGAGCCATGTGCGTGGTGCCGCGCGGGGCTAAGGAGACGGAGCGGTTTACCGTCGCCGATCGCGGCCTCCAGATCGTGGTGGGTCAACCGGTCAGGTTTGAACTGCACAGCTCCGATCGTGGAACGCACCCACCGGGCGCCGTCGTTGATCTCGACGGTGACGAGTTCGCGCGACTGGCGCCGGTGACGACGTTGTTCGACAGCGGCGATCATGTGGGGGCAATCCCGGTTCGTCTCGAGGGCGAGCTGACCCCGCTCGGTACGCTCGAGCTGGCCTGCGTCGAGCAGGATGCGGCCGAGCCCAAGCGCTTTCGGTTGGATTTCGATTTGCGTGCGGCTGCGGATTCGACTGAACCCGACGTTGAACGCCGTAGCACGCGCCCGCCGCCGTCGCGGGCGAGCGCTGCCTTCGAAGAGGCGCAAGAAGCCTGTCGCCGCGTGTTCGGCAAAGGCCGCACCGACGTGAAACCCCGAGAGGTGAAGGATCTGTGGCGGACGCTGGAGCGTTTGCTCAAGGATCGTGCGGCTTGGACCACCGAGATCAATCGCGCGCTATTCGACACCATCGCGCCCCATCGCGGCGCGCGCAGACGCTCGGCCGATCACGAGCGTGTCTTCTGGAACCTAGCCGGGTTCACGCTCCGCCCCGGGTTCGGGTATCCGGGTGACGAACAGCGCGTCGCGCGCCTTGCCCCGGCGTGGTCGGAAGGTGTGGCGTTTCGCGACGAGGCGCGGAGCTGGCAGCAGCTGTGGATAGCGCTGCGCAGAATCGCCGGAGGCCTGGACGAGTCCACGCAGACGGATCTGCGACGGTTGGCCGATCCGTTTCTCGCTCCCGCCGACGCTGGGCTCAAGCGGCCGAAGAAGTTCCGCCCGCAGGCGCTCAAGGAGCTGCTGGAGATGTGCTCGTGCCTGGAGCGCGTCGATGCGAGCCGGCGAGCGACCCTCGGTAAATGGTTGCTCGACCGGACGTGGACGGATCGCGACCCGGCTTTGTGGACGTTCATCGGTCGCATTGGCGCGCGGGTGCCGACGTACGCGAGCGCCCACCATGTGGTCGCCCCGCGGGTTGCTGAGCGGTGGCTAGATCATTTGCTGCGAGAAAAATGGGACGAGGTGCCAACCGCCGCGCGGGCCGCGGTCGGGCTGGCCCGGGTCAGCGGGGATCGGGCGCGGGACCTTTCGGAATCGACCCGCGAGCAGGTGGCTAAACGCTTGGAAGCGTCGGATACACCGTCGGAGTGGGTGCGCGCTGTTCGTGAATTCGTTCCGGTGGATGTGGCGCAAGG
>JAUIKB010000301.1 GCA_030430975.1 Polyangia bacterium | reverse complement strand
TGCGAGACAGCTTCGACTGGGCGCTGTTTCTCGGGGTCGTCGCAATAGCGGTGGTCGGCGTGATCAATCTGTACAGCGCGACCAGCGTGTACGAAGCGGCGCAGTCCCGGCTGGCGGACGTCTACGTGTCTCAGATCTACTGGATGGTTGTGGGCGTTCTGTTCGCAATCGTAGTGGCCGCGGTGGACTATCGCCATTTCGAGCGCCTCGCGTACCTGCTGTATGTCGGCGGAATTGGAACGCTGTTCTTGGTGTTCGTACTCGCAACGGACATCCGCGGATCGTCTCGCTGGATCCAGATCGGAAGCTTTAGTTTCCAGCCGAGCGAGTTCATGAAGATTCTGGTGATCCTGGTCGTTGCCAAGTATCTCCACGATGATCCCAAAACCGAGGCGCGGGGCCTGGCGGACTTCATCGTTCCCGGTGCGCTTACGCTGTTTCCTGTCGTGCTCGTGATGGCTCAGCCCGATCTGGGCACGTCGCTGATGTACATTTTCTGTGCCGGCACGATGCTCGCGATGACCAACGTGCGCCGACGCAGCGTTGCGCTGCTGTTCGCTGCGATGGCGGTGGCGCTACCGCTGTTTTGGAACTTCGTCATGCGCGACTATCAAAAGGCACGCGTGACGAGCTTCCTCGATCCCGAAGCCGACAAGACCGATACCGGCTGGCACGCTCTGCAGGCGCGCACAGCGATCGGCAATGGCGAGCTCTTCGGCGAAGGGTTCATGCAGGGCACGCAGAACCAGTTCGGGATGCTGCCCGATCAGTACAGCGACTTTCCGTTCGCGGTGTTCGCCGAGGACTGGGGCTTTGTGGGCTCGGTGGCGCTGCTTGGAATCTAAGCGTTCATTTGCATCTGGGCGGTGCATATCGCGTCGTCTGCCAAGGATCGCTTCGGTGCGGCTGTGGCGGTTGGCATCGGAGCGCTGATCTTCTGGCACACGCTGGCGAATCTAGGGATGTCGCTCGGGCTACTGCCAGTCGTTGGCATTACCCTACCGCTCTTCTCGTACGGCGGGTCCAGCGTCGTCACGTTCATGATCGGGTTTGGCTTGCTTATGAACGTCTCGATGCGCCGTTAGCGCGCCGCCGCCGCGTCAGACGGTGTCGTTCGGACGTACACGTCGAGGTGAGCGCGCTTGCGTGCGAAGGCGGTGGGGTAGGAGCTGTCCAGGCGATAGTGTTTGGGTAGCAGGTCTGTCTGGACGTGCTTGATGAACTTTTGCGTGGCGGAACGGGAGTTCCAGATCGCGAACTGCGTTTGCCAGAGAGTCTTGTCTCGAGGATGGATGACGATCACCTTGGGCAACGCCTTGTCCAGTGCCTTGAGGTCGTCGGCCAGGAGTCGCTCGGGGTACTGGTCCACAAACAATATCGCGCCGCGCAATGGTGGTCGCGGTCGGCCGATGAGGGCGGCCAGCTGGACGTCGTCGGGCAGCACCAAGACCGTTTCGGAAGGGCCGGCCAAGCGCCGCGCGCGTAGCGCAGCCTTGATTACTTCGTGACCGCGACTGCTGACCTTGAGGCCTGCCCAGTGCCCGCGGCGGCCGACGGGCGTGTTGGCGGCGAGCCCACGTTGGTACTTATCGCTGATCACCGATGTCATGCAGAGGGCAAACACGATCATCTTCAATTTGGGTAGTTGGGCAGCGTCCAACGCCACGAACAGCAGCATCAGCGCCACAGGAATGATCGGGTTGTTGTCGTAGAACGGTCGAAAGCCGGGGAACGACGTGTTGTGCATCAGTGACGTGGCGAGCGCGGCGATCACTACCGCGTTGATCACGTGTCCGCGTCGCGGCCCCGGTTCGTGGGTTGAAGCCTCTACCGGTGCGACTCGCCGTAGGTGCGCGACGAAGAACAGGCACCCGAAGCCCAGCCCGAATCGCGGCATGTGTTTTTGGATGTTGGTCCAAAACACCAGCGTCCCCGGCAGGCGGTCCGTTGCAATGAACGCGATGAGAGCTGCCCCGCCCAGGGTCGTGGCAACGATGGCGCTGTACGCCCACAGGTTCCCGCGCGAGAAGCGTTCTGGTGCGTCGGGGGATTTCCACAGACGAAGACCGCCACGCTTTCCCATTCGCAACGCGATCCAGGCGATCAACAGACTGAACAGCAGCGACGACGGAACGGCGTTGAAGCGCAGCATGTAGCTGAGCAAGTTGAAGACGAGGGTCTTACGGCCGCCTTTGAGGCCAGGGCCATCGGCGAATACCGACTGATAGTAGGCACCCAGCGACGAGCCGAACGCCGCCAACACCAGCCAAAGCAGCACGAGCCCGATCACGCAGCCTCCAGCAAACGCGCTCAGATCGCGCAGCCTTTTGCGCGCCGTTGTGGGCTGGCGCGAGATGACTTCGACCAGGACCAGGTAGCCGAGCGCTGCCGCCCAGCCCAACATGATGCCGGTGCCGGTGCTCTGTTTGAAGATGAGCGTCGCGGATGCAAGCGTTCCTGTGGCGAGCCACAGGATGCGCCGGCGCTTGGGCCGGTCTTCCAGCACGGCCCGGATTCCCACGGCCAAACTCGACCACGCTACGAGTTGGGCGCTGTGGTCGTAGAAGCACTCCTTGTGCATCGCGATGACGATCACGGCCGTCGTGGCCGCCACGAGCGCGCTGTTGAGGCGTGAGGTGAAGGGGCGAACGATCGCGTACCCGAGAAGCGCCATGAAGTAGTGCGCGAACGCTGCGGCCGACAGCTCGTCGATCAGCAGTGCTCGACCGAGCACTTTTTGGACGGCGGCGAGGATTACAAAGCTGCCCAGCGGAATGGGTAGGACGAAGTCCACGTACGGGACTTCTCCGCGCGCCAGCCGTTCGGCGATCGGGCCGGACCAGCCGGTGAACTCGATGTCGCTGAGCAGATTGTTCGTCAGCCGTGGAACGGTCGCGATGCTGAGCGCCAGGAACGCTAGCGTTAGGACAGCGAGCGCAGCCCGCAGCCGCGACGTATCGCCGTCCGGCGGTTTGCTCGACGTGGGCTGCGCAGGCACCACGCGAAACTAGCCCGGAAGGACCTACGCTGGGAAACTGGCGGTGAGGCCGGCTGGAGCCGTCGATTACAGTCCGGTGGCCTGTTTGTAGCGCTGCTGAAATTTCATCAAATGCGCTGGTCGATGCGACTTATGCAGGTAGCCGTCTGAACGACACTTGGAAGCAACGAATTCCCAATATCCCCGAAATTCCCTTAGCTGTTCCTCCCGGTTCTAGCTATACTGGAAGCGACTTACTCAAGGAGCCCTCGCGTGACAGGCAATAACAAGTACTTTGGATTCTGTTTGGTAGTCGTAGGCGCGGTGTTCGTTTCTGCGTGTGCCGGCTCTGACGAGGGCGTCTTCGACAATCAAGGTGGTGCAGGCGGCTCCGCGGGCACAGCCGGCACGGCTGGCACCGCTGGCACTTCAGGCTTCGGCGGCGCGGCTGGTGCGGGCGGTACGGCTGGCACTGCTGGTACGGCCGGCACTGGGGGAACCGCAGGTACGGCTGGAACGGGCGGCACCGCTGGTACTGCCGGCACTGGGGGAACCGCAGGTACGGCTGGAACGGGCGGCACCGCCGGTACGGCGGGCACAAGCGGCGGCACCTGCAACCCGCAGTTCTGCCCTTCCGGTCCCGGGGGCACACCCTGCTGCGTGAATCCGAACGGACCGTGCGGCGTCGACACGGGTTCCGGTTGCATGCAGAGCGGCACCGGCGGCACGACCTTCTAAGCACGACGCTCTCACATACACGCGAAGGCATGACGGGCAGCACGAGAGTGCTGCCCGTTTGCGTTGGTACTGCGCGTTGGTACTGCGACCGCTGGAACGCGAGCGCTTGGCGCCACGACCTTCCGTGGTCGTGGCGTTATCGGTCCGCAGTACGTGCTGAGCACTCAGCGGCGTACAGTGCGCTGTTGCGGCCGGTGGTGACCAGCCGCGAAACGCCGGAGCCGGGATCACTCGAGTCGAAACAGATCTTCGAGGTCGTCCTTGGTGAGCTTCTTCGCACCCCCGGCGTCTTCGCTGAGCACAGCTGACACGAGCTCCTTCTTCTTCTGCTTGAGCTTCAGGATCTTCTCTTCGATCGTCCCGGCCGCGACGAGTCGGTAGACAGTGACGACGCGTTTCTGCCCGATGCGGTGCGCTCGGTCGGACGCTTGGTCTTCGACGGCCGGGTTCCACCAAGGATCGAAGTGAATGACCGTGTCCGCGGCGGTCAGGTTGAGTCCTGAGCCACCGGCCTTCAGGCTGATCAAGAACACCGCAACCGTCGGATCGGTCTGGAAGCGATCGATGCGTTCGGGCCGGTCGGTGGTGCTGCCGTCGAGGTATTCGTAGCTGATCTTGTCTTCGTCGAGCGCCTTGGCGACGTGCTTCAGCATCGTCACAAACTGGCTAAACACCAGCACCTTGTGTCCGCCCGATTCGCATTCATCGACCAGTTCGCGCAGCGCCATCAGCTTGCCGCTGTCTTCGTGGGTAAACTCACGTGGCAACCCGAGTAGCCGTGGGTCGCACGCGGCCTGGCGTAGCTTGGTAAGGCCAGCCAGGATATGCAGCTGACTCTTGGCGACACCGACGCGTTCGACTTCACCCATGACTTGGGCACGGACCTCGCGCAACACCTGGGTGTAGACGGCGCGTTGATCCGGCGCCAGGTCGATGATCTTATCGCTCTCGATCTTAGGCGGCAGATCCTTGGCGACTTCCATCTTGGTCCGACGGAGGATGAATGGGTGGATGATCGACCTGAGGCGCGCGGCCTTTTTGGAATCGCCTTGGTCAATGGGGCGGGCGAATCGCTCTTCGAACTTCGGAAGGGGACCGAGCAGGCCCGGACTAACAAACTCGAAAATCGACCAGATCTCGCTTAGCCGGTTTTCGATTGGAGTACCGGTCAGCGCCAGTCGGTGCGCGGCAGTTAGGTCCTTGGCCGCCTGAGCCGTGGCGCTGAGCGGGTTCTTGATATTCTGCGCTTCGTCGAGGATCGCGTAGTCGAGCTTGAGCTTCTTGAGCAAGTCGATGTCTCGTCGCAGCAGCGCGTAGCTCGTGATGATGACGTTAGCGCTCTCCAGATCCTTCTTTTGCTCCCGGCGACCGGCGCCGTGCCACAGAGCTACGCTGAGCGAGGGTGCGAATCGTCCGATCTCCCGAACCCAGTTGGAAACGACGCTCGTTGGCGCAACGATCAGCGCCCGGACGTCTTTGGTTTCCTGCTTCAAGAGCAGCAACAGCGCGAGCGTCTGGATGGTTTTTCCGAGGCCCATGTCGTCGGCCAGGACACCTCCCGAGCCGAGGTCGTGAATGAATCGGAGCCACGACAAGCCCGCCTCCTGGTAGGGGCGTAGCTTCGCCTTGAGGGTGCGCGGCTTTTTGATGATCTTGATTTCGTCGATGGACGCGAGCTTCTTGAACAGGGTCTTTGTGCCCGCCGTGACCGACGAATTGTTGACCTGGCCGAGCAGCTCCTGAACACGTCCGGCCTGAGAGAGCGGGAGCTTTCCGGACTTGCCGGCCGCGGTCATGAGTTCGACTTCGCGATCGAGCATCGCCTGAACGGACTCTGGATTAAACGCAGCGAACGAGTTGTCAGCGAGTCGTACGTACTTCTTGCCTTCGCTAAGACAACGCGCGAGCTCGTCGCGGTCGACTCCGACGCCGTCGCTCTCATAGCTGATCTTGACGCTCAGCCAGTCCATGCCGCTCGAGACGCGAGCGTTCATCATCAGTGGCTTGCTGCGGACGTGCGTTCCCACGAGCTCATCGGGGACGAACAGATCCCAATCCTCCGGGAGCTGCCCGACACCCTCCGACCAGAACTGGATGGCCGCCTCGCCTTCCGCCATGAACGACTCGCCGCCTTCGCTAGGCTTGAGTCCGAGGTCGAGCAGTTGCTGCACGGCCTCTTGTTGCTTGGCTATGTCGCAGCGGATGCACTTGATGCGTTTATGTCCCTCTTCGGGGGGGAACAGGATGACAGGTGGTGAGATACCGTCGGCCCGAACTTCGACTTCGACGTCGGCATAGGCGGCCTTTAGTGAAGCGCTGGCTTCGACGATCGACCCGCCAGCCCTCATACGGAACGTCGGTTCTAGGTCGATAACGTCGGCGACCTGACTCAAGTCCGGCAGGTCGGCGCCGACTTCGCCGGCGACGCGCGGCAAGTCCTGCATGATCATCGGAATGAGCTCGCTGGCTCGCTCGGCGATCGTCGGACTGCGCATGAGGCGGCGCATCGCTGCGGGAGATACTCGGCGGTCAATCGGGCGCGCGATGCCTTCAGACGTGTCGATGTGCCAGCCGGGGGTACCGTCGAACCATCCGCCATGGGTGAGCTGAAAGCTCCGACCATCACCGGGTCGTGTGAACGTTATCTTGGCAACGATCGTCTCGTGTCCGACCATTTCCAGATCGAACTGGGGTCGCAGCGGTTCGTCGTGGGCAAAGCGCAGTTGCATCAGTGCGGGTTCGAGCAAGACACGCCGTTCGCTCAGGTGGGGCAGCAGTTCGGCGGCGTCTTCGCCGCGGATATCCACGGCCGGGTGCCGTGGGTTCCCGCTCTCGAAGCGTGACAAGACACGGAGCGCATTGCGATCGTCGGTGGGCGCGAGCGCCTGCCAGGTTAAGGCGACGCTTGGCAGCAGCGGAACGCGTGCGTCGGTGTCCAAGACCGTAACGGTGAGACCGCCTTGGCGTACATGAACGCGAAACTCCAGGTTCAGGCGTCGGATGGCGCCGTCGGGTGCGAGCCACGCACCGATGCCCGTCGGTCGAGCGCTTGCGTCCGGTGTGGGCGGGGGTCGCACGCCGGGCGGTACGGCGATCTGCTGCATTTGTGCGCGTCGCCGGCGATCTCGTCGCCGGCTGGCCTTGCTGTCGCTCTGCCCGTGGTTGCCGGTGTTTGGTGCGGGGGCTTGCTGAGGATCGCGACGGGGCAGCTTCGAGCGGGCTTCGTTGCGCACGGTGATGAGCAGTGCCGCCACGTGCTTGCAGTGTTGTTTTCCCTTCTGAAACGCGGGGCACGTGCATTCAGATGTGATGCCTTCGCCACCCAGCCGTATGGTCACCGCGTAGGGGTCGGAGTCAGAGCCTTTGACCTCGCC
>JAUIKB010000300.1 GCA_030430975.1 Polyangia bacterium | reverse complement strand
CCGGGAACGTCGCCTCCGCCGTCACCCCCGCCGCCGGGGACTGCGCCGCCGAGCGGCGAAATCGCCGGCCGCATTGCCACTCAGTTTTCCGAAGATTGGGACAGTTGGAACTGGTCGCTCGGATCTGACAATGGTCGGCTCCGTACGGGGTTTACCGACGACTGGGACGGCTGGAATTGGAACCTGGGCACCACCAATGGCTCAGCCCGCACGACGTTCACAGACGACTGGGACAGTTGGGAACTGCGCGGACCGTCGGAGACGGTCCGGATGCGCACGACGTTCTCGAATGACTGGGACAGTTGGGACGTCACCGGCGCGGCGGGCACCGTGAAGGTCAAGACGGTGTTCTCCGACGACTGGGACAGCTGGTCGTTCTCGGGCATCGCTAACGGTCGGCTCCGAACCGCGTTCTCCGACGACTGGGACAGCTGGGATGTGAGCGGGGACTTCGGTGATCTGTCCGTCGAGATGCGCGCCGCGGTTATGTTCGTGCCGGTGTTCGTGGGCGCGATCAAGATTCAGCTACTGGATGAACAGTAGCGATTAGCGGGCGACTTAGCCTGGCCCGAGCGCCTACAGTGCGTGGACCAAAGTTTCCAAGCAGGATTGGAATGCGCACATGCTCAAATCAGTGGCACATACGCTAGCCGTTCACGACGGCGCACTGTCTGGCGAATCTCTGCGTGCAGCGATCTCTGATTGGCTCTTGCGGCTACCAGACGACGACCTTGAGCGGGGCTGTCACTCCTTCACCTAGAGGTGCGGCTCCTCCCCGTCATCGAGCCCAAGCAGCCACAGCGCGCAGCCGCGCAGATGCGCTTCAGTTCGGCGCACGGCCTCCGCGGGGTCGTCACTGTCCACGAGATCGAGCAGCGCAGCGTCTTCCAAGAAACCAAATCTCGCGATGAGGAAGATCAAGCTCTGGGCCGCGAAGCGGAGCTCTTCGGGCGAGCGCTCCGTGAACGGCGAGAGCTTCTGTGCGAACTCGCGCAGGAACGGCAACCTCGAGGTGGCCTCTCGACGATCGCCGAGGTGGCGGCCAGTGGTTGTTGCGCGTGCTCGGAGTTCGAGCGCGGTCGTCTGACTGCGACAGAAATGGAACGCCGCCGAGGCAGCGGTGCTCACCGCGACTGTGGCCGACTCACGACTGCACAGCTGCTTGAAGAACTGGCGCCTGAAATCGTCGAGCTGATCATAGTACTTAGTGAGCCCAGCCTCGACGAGGAGCTCTTCTTGGCTGGCAAAGTAGTGACGAATCGCACCGACGGAAAGCCCGGCCCTCGATGCCACGCGCCGTACGCTGACCCCTTCCGGCCCGTCTTCCGCTAGGAGTTCTCTCGCCGCGGAAACGATCCGCTCTTGCGTCTCAAACGAGTTGGCATTGCTGGGCCGCGCCATGCGCCCGAGTCTACAATGAAACCGATGAGGCGCTTCCGTACGCCGTACTATTCGCCCGCTTGCCGAGCACGAAGCGAACAAGCAGTACCCCTGCATGCAAATCACCTGCATGCACATCCGGAGTAGCGTGGTTCGAGGCGCGGCCGCCGTGGCCCTGCTCACGCTGACGGCGTGCGGCGCCGCGGATGAGGACTCTGGCGACCACAATTCCGGCGACCGAGGTGGGGCGCTGCTCCCCAAGCCCGCGCAGGGCGTCCAGCTGCACATGTCTACCGAGCTGGAAGCCGGCGTCGAGGCCGAGCACTGCCAGTTCTATCGAGTCCCCGAGGACCAGGATCTGTGGGTCCACGATTCCGACACCAAGTACAACGCCGGCAGCCACCACGTGCTGCTGTATCGCACGCCGTACAAGGAGATCCCGACCGAGACCAACTACGGTGAGAAGCTCGACATGACGGGGACGTTCGACTGTAGCGAGGGGGCGTTCGGAATGCTCGACGTCACGAGCGTCGTGACCGGTTCTCAGAACTTTAAGGGCGGTGATTCGCTTAATTTTCCACCTGGAGTCGCAATGAGGGTCGAGGCAGGCACGCTGCTGCTTATCAATGCGCACATTATCAATACTCAAATGGAGAAGCAGAAACCGCAACTCACGATCAACCTCGAAACGATCGACGAGCGCGACGTGAAAGAAGAGGGCGGCCTGTTGTTTTTCTACAACTTCTTCATTCACGCCGGAGCCAAGTCCAAGGGCGAAGCCCGCGCTCGGTGCACGATCACCGATGACATCATGCTGCTCAACGCGCAATCTCACATGCATTCACAAGGCGTCGGATACCAAGCGATCCATCGCAGCGCGGATGGCAAGAGCGAAACCATCTACGAAAACGACAGCTGGGAAGACGTGCCGATCGATACGTTCGGCAAGGGTCACGCGATGAAGCCGGGCGACGCGCTCGAGTTCGCGTGCCAGTACGATAACAAGCTCGACCAGCCCGTGTTCCAAGGCGGCCGCACCACCGATGAGATGTGCATGTTCATCGGCAACTATTATCCACGCAACATGTCTCTCGATGATTGCGCGGCTGCGGGGGGACGCGGGCAGATCGGCCTCGACTGGGTCGGCAGCGGCAGCGCTACCTGCAACGACAGCTTAGATTGCGCCATCGCCGGCATCCTCAAGGACCGCAACGACCTCCAACAGATCTCGCGTGAAGTGTCCAAGTGCGTGCAAGCGAGCGACGCAAGCGTCGCCACCGAGCTGAGCGCGGCGATTCGATGCTTCGGAACCGCTCAGAGTCCGCTCTCCGACTGTGAGGAGCAGCTGAATAGTTGTCGTTCGATGTAGCCTGCCATGGAGCGGACCCCCCTCGTCCGGCGGCGCGTCTCAGCGAGCGATGCGCAAACGCATTGAGCGTCATCCGCGCCGGTGGGATCGCGCAGGCGATCGTGCTGCCGACGGCTTTTGAGCTCCCGGCGCCGGGCGGCGTTGTTGAATTGGACGTGGCCGCCCCGTAGCTGCCGGACCACAGCACTACCGAAGCTGCTTGATGCGCAGTCCGTTCCCCGAATCCTCGATCAGCGTCGCAAGCCGCCGCTGTCGAGTCTCTTCACGCTTGGCGCTCGTCACCCAACGCGCCGCCTGCTTGCGGTAGCCAGGTGGTTGTGCTTGGTAGAACTTCCATGCGCCCGCGCTCTTCTTGAACCGGGACACCATCTGCGCCGTTAGCGCGCCTCCCATCGTGGCGACCGCGTAGCCACTGTCGGGGTGCGCGTCCTTGTGGGCGAAGGCAGCGAGACCCTCTGGTTTCATGCGGCCCTCAGCGGTGAGCCGCTCTACCAGGTCGATGTTGCGTTTGCTCCAAACGCTCTTCGGTTTCCGTGGTGTAAAACGAATCATGTAGCTCTCGTCGCCGAGAGATTTCCGGATGCCGTCGATCCATCCGTAGCAAAGCGCTTCATCGACCGTCTCCTCCCAGGTCACGGACGGCTTGTTCGTCGCCTTCTTATAGTAGCCCACCCAGAGGTGGTCGGTCGTTGCGTGGTGTTCTTCGAGCCACGCTCGGAAGTCGGCGGGCGTGGGAAAGAAGGTCGGTGCGTGCTCGGACATGGGTGCTTCGCTAGGGCCGTCGCGATCTTGAGCGCGTCAAGCCGGACCAAATACCCTACCGATATAGCCGACGAGTGCCAGCATGCGCTGCTGTCGGGCCGACGGCGCGGTTTGGGCGGTGGGCGCCGCGGTGGCGGCGTTCGGCGGGGCTTGTGGTGGTGGCGGTGACGGGGGTGAGCAGCCGGACAGCGCCGAAACGCTGGCGCCGAATACTGTACGCGGGGCGCGGCCTCACGGGCGGCAGCTTACCCCGACTCGATGCGCGGCGACACGCCGCCGGGGCGTCCATAGTGTGGCGTGCCTCGGTCGGCCCCCTCGGAGTGCCCGCGAACCGCTGTTCTGCGGCGAGTTGCAATGAGGGCTCTGGCTTGCGACAATCCGCACCATGATGAACGGGGTTGAAGTGGAAGTCGCTTTCGATGGGAACACCGACGGCGCGCTGGGTGCAGTGGCATCGGAGCTTGAGAAGCTCGGCTACGAGCTGAAGAAGAACGAGGGCGGCAGCTTGCAGATGAAGTTCAAAGGCAAGTGGTTCACGAGCGACCCGGCCAAGATGAGACACCAGGTGACGGTGAAGTCAGGCGGCGGCAAGCTCGAGTTTGCGTTCGGTACCGGCATGATCGCCTCCCACTGGAGCGACGAGGACAAGGCTTGGGCACAGGGCCGCGCGGACGAGGTCGTCGCCGCGGCTCGCGCGCAGTTGAGCTAAGGTCGCGCGTAGGCGATCGCCGCGAGATGCGTGCACGCTCCGACGCCGCCGAACGGTACACCTTGGGATGGTAGAGACCGAGTGGATGACGATCGGCCTGACGGCGCTAGAGCAGGCGGCTGAAGCGTGAAGGCCGCGGCGTAGTTACCTCAGCCGTCCCCGCAGCCGCTCGATGCTCGTCCTCGCCCGGCGATCGTTGTCCAGACCACTCGTCGGCTTTCCAGCGCCAGATTGAAGCTAGCTGTGAAAGATACTCGCGCGGGAAATCCGGCATGCCGGCGATGCCGATAGTTGCCGGAGGTCGACGGTGCTTCGGCCAGTAGAATGTGCCAAAAACCAAATCCCAAAAAATACAGTTATTGCCATAGTTCCGGTTGGCTTCGGTCAGTGTGCGGCTGTGGTGCCAGCGATGGAGCTCGGCCATGCTAAAGACGTAGTTCAGTGGCCCCAGTCGCACGTCGATATTGCCGTGTTGGAAAAGTCCGTGCACCATTGCCCAGATCGAAAACAGTACTAATTGGTCCGGCCCCGCACCCAGTAGCACCACGATCGAGACCTGTAGAGCAAACGTCACGAGCGTGTCGAGCGGGTGGAAGCGAACCGCGTTTAGCCAATACAGTCTTTCGGCGCTGTGGTGGGTTGCGTGCAATCGAAACAGCGCGCGACGCTCATGCATCGCTCGGTGAACCCAGTAGGACGGAAACTCCGAGACGACGATCGTCAGCGGAAGCTGGGCGAGCGTGGACCAGTGCGTCGGCCACACACCGAACCCGACCCGCTGTGACAGGGCGTCGGCGGCGATGAACAACGGCCCCAGCGCTAGCAGCTTGAACACCTCCGGCGTGATCAGCACGGACACGACGCCGTGCATCAGATCGGTTCGAACGTCGCCGTGAGATCTCGACCAACGCGGCTCGTATGGGTGCACCCGTTCGAGCGCGGCGACGATGATGACGACGGCGATGGTCGTGATGATCGCCACTGACGGGGCGGGCCATCCGGCCGCGAGTGCCCAGGCACCCAAGCCGATCGACGCAGAAAATACGAGTGGAAACGACAAAAAAGTTAGCCCGGTCCGCACCCAGTGAGCGGGCTGCTGCACGACGCCGTCAGCGGTGATCATGCCCGTCAACCTGCCAGGACGCCGTCGGATCGCCAACGCCCCGCGGGCGACCGTTTCGCGACAATTGGTATCGCTAGGCGACGCGCGAGCGATCGCTCGGGGCACTGGCCCGGTACGCTCGTCACGCCTGGTGGACCTACGCGGATGTGCTGGCGCTCGATTCGGATGTAGCGCAGTCATCTTTGGCGCGCCGCGGCCGCATGCTCGGGCGAGTTCGCCGCCGCACAAGCCGCGAATCGACGCTCGATCGGCCTGTATCGTCGGCGTGGATTCGGTGAGCGCTGCGGTTCGGGGCGGCCGCGTGCTCGAGGTGCGCTAGGGTTACCGTTGTGGACTATCGTAAACTTGGGTGCGCGTTGTGCTGTATCTGCTTGGGATGTGGATCCAGCGACTCCGTGGGGGGCGGCGTCGGCGGGGCGGCGAGCGGCGGCTCGAGTGGGATGGGGGGTGCGGGCGGCGCCGCTGGTGGTGGTTCTGGCGGCGGCCTCACGACGTATGGTGATGCGACCTTCGTCTACGGTTGGCGCGACGGTCTCGACCGTGGCACCAGGGCGATCACGTTCCCGAGCCTCGAGTGGAAAGAGATCGACGATGGCGACTCAGACGAGCATCGCGCGACATTCGACGGCGGGGCGATCGTCTACGGCTCGCTGAGCGGAACACCGCCACGGGCGCTTCGCGTGCTCGACATCGCCAGCCAGTCGACTGACGTCGCGGAAGTTGCTGGCACGGATTACCAGCGTAGCGAGACGTCGTTAGCGCCGTCGCCCACGTCCAATCTGGTCGCCTACGCTGGCGGCACGTTGGGTGTTGTTGATGTGCTGGGCAACAGCGCTCCAGAGTTCGTCGACACGACGCTCGAAGTGAATCATCAGGTCCAGTGGTCGCCCGATGGCCGCTGGCTTGCGTTCCGGACCGGTGAGACCAGCGCACGCAACGGCAATCTCTATGTCGCGCGAGTGACAAAGGCTGGCGTCGGCGATCCAACGCTGATCGCCACGGGATTGTCCAACGCTGCTGGCATCGAGGACGTCCGGTGGACCCCGGACTCGCGCTGGTTGGCGTTCGTCGGCGATCTGGAGAAGGCGATGGACCAACGCCTCCACGTGGTGTCGTTCGCCGGCGACCAGCCCAGCACGCTGGCGACACTATCCGCGCCGGAGTCGCGTGTGCTGGAGCGTTGGGCGATGTCGAACGATTGGCTTGCGTTCGCGACGGTAGGACCGACGTCGGCAACCGTCCTGGTCGATCTGACGGGGGAGACGCCGTCGGCGCCGATTCAGCTGTCCGATAGCGCGGCGTTTCCCCAGCTTTCGCCGGATGGACCGTGGCTGAGTCTGCGGTTTCGATCGACGTCGACCCTTGGCATCGTGAGTCTGCAGGGTGGCACTCCCGGTCAGATCGAGATGATCGCTCAGGGCGATGGCGAACTGTTTAGTCAGCCGCTTTGGGTTGGAATGCCCCCTCGACTGCTCGCCTTCTCGCTGAAGGCGGTCGACGTAGAGCGGATCGTCCTGATCGAGCCACAATCTCTCAAGCTAGCAGCCGTTGCGCAGGACATCCTCTCGATTCCTCGCGATCCGCTGGAGTTCTACGAGACCCCAAGCGGCAACGTGCTGATCCACGCGCCTGAGCGAGACGGCACCAAGCGGCCTCTGTACCACGTCGATCTTTCGGACCTGTCCGCACCTTCCATTGAGGTCGCCGACGCGCCGCAGCTAGAAATTCTATGGGGTAACGACGGCAAGTATCTG
>JAUIKB010000299.1 GCA_030430975.1 Polyangia bacterium | reverse complement strand
AGGGAAGATGGACATCGACTGGTCGCCACCTCCAAAGGGCTCAGAAGCCGGAACCAAATCGGACGACTTCGAGGTGAAGATCGAGACGACCAGCAAGGACAACAAGTTCAAAGCAGGTGAGAAGGCCGAGCTCAAGATCACCGTCAAGAACAACGGTAAGGTTCCCGTGTATCAGCTCCACGCCAAGACCAAGAGCGACAGTGGTTACTTTACCGAGAAAGAATTTCTGTTCGGGAAAATTGAGCCGGGTGAATCGAAGACGACAGCCGCGCCGCTCGGCTGGTGTGAAATCGAAGGCCGAAAGCCGGGGTCGACCAAACCTCTGCCCCTGGATGCGAAACGCATCTGCAAGATCCCCGAAGACGCCACCTCACGCGAAGACGTCGTGAAGGTGCGATTCGGTGCAGAAGGCGGCGACGCGCCCAAGGACGCGGAGTTTCGGCCAACAATCGAGGCTCTTCCGAAACCGATTTTCGCGTACACATACCAGGTTGTCGACAATCGCAAGGGCAACGGTGACGGCCAGATCGCTCGCGGCGAGGCGGTTACGATGTACCTCACCGTCAAGAACGTCGGCACCGGCAAGTCGATGGAGACGCAGGCCAACATCGCCAACCTCACCGGTGACGGGATTCTGCTCAAGGCGGGCCGATTCGACGTGTCGAACCTGGCTCCAGGTGACAGCAAGCGTGTGGCGTTTACGTTCGACGTCTTGGACAAGCTGAAGGAAAAGTTCGTGAAGCTTCGGCTGAGCGTGACCGACCGCGATCTACGGGTGGGCGCCAGCGAAAAAGTATCGATCCCGATCACCGGCGCCGGGCTTGCCATCAAGGCGGCGAAGGGCTTGGTAAAAGCCAAGCGCTTGGCGGGTCTGCGCGGGGAACCGATCGACTCGGCGCGCGTGGTAGCTCAGCTTGAGAAAGGCTCGACGGCTAAGCGGTCGGGCACGTTTGGCGACTACACCAAGGTGGAGATCGACAAGGGTCGCTTTGCGTTCGTGAAGACCGCAGATGTAGAAGACGCGCAGGGCGCGCCCTCCCCGAAGATCAAACCGCTGCTCAGTCGCTCGCCGCCGCAGCTGGTTCTCAAAGCAGCTGCTCTTTCAACACGCAAGGATACGATTCAGATCGACGGTACTGCTACCGACGGCGACCGTGTGCACGACGTCTACATGTTCGTCGGTTCGCGCAAGGTGTTCTACGAGTCCAACGCCAAAGGCAAGGACAAGAAGAAGATGACGTTCTCGCATACGGTCAAGCTACGCCCGGGCATGAACGTCATCACCGTGGTGACGCGCGAGAACCAGGACACGGCGACGCGGCGCACGCTTGTCGTGCGACGCGACGGCCCGAACGGCGAAGCGCTGGCGACGCCCAAGAAGGATGCCTTCGGCGCCGACTGGGAGTTCAGCGGCGCTGAGTAGCGGCTCCGATGCTTCCAGTCCTATCCCGCGAGCAGATGCGGGCGTTTGACGCCTACGCGATCGAGGAGTGCCTCGTTCCGAGCATCGTACTGATGGAGAACGCCGGCCGCGGCGCGGCCGTGAACGTGGCCGAACGGTTGGCGACGGGTGGACGAGTGTTGATCGTCTGCGGTCGCGGCAACAACGGTGGCGACGGGTTTGTCGTGGGGCGGCGGCTAATGCTGCTCGGATACGTCGTGACGGTGGTGCTGACGAGCGCGGCGACCCAGCTCCGCGGCGACGCAGGCGTTAATCACGATGCGTATGTCCGCACTGGCGGCACCGTGCTCGAGGTACCGGAGGGCGAGTCCCTGGCGGTCCTCACCGACGAGCTGGGGCGCGCGGATTGCCTGGTGGACGCGATATTCGGAACCGGTCTGGATCGACCTATCACGGGGCACGTGGCCGAAGTGATTCGGCTGATGAACGATTCGGGAGTGCCCACGGTGTCGCTCGACATTCCTTCAGGACTCCACGCAAACAGCGGCGCAGTGCTGGGCTGCGCGGTGCGGGCGGATCGAACGTTGACGTTCGCCCACTACAAGTTGGGTCTTCTGACGTCGGCTGGAGCCGCGCACGCCGGAAAAATCGAAGTGGTCGACATCGGCGTTCCGCCCGCCCTCGTGAAACACGTCGGACTGTCAGCCCGGCTGGTCGAGCGTGCAGACATCGTCGAGGCGCTGACGCCCAGGAAGCGCGATGCACATAAGGGTTCGTCGGGTCGTGTCTTGGTTGTAGCGGGCTCTTTGGGCAAGACCGGGGCGGCGTTGCTGACGGGGCGGAGCGCCTTACGTAGCGGAGCGGGCTTGGTAACGCTTTGCACGTTCGCTGACGCTGCGGACGCGCTCGATCGGAAAGTCGTCGAGGAAATGACGGCGCGCATCGATCCCGGCGATGTTGCTGGCACGCTGGGTCCTCAGCTGGTGAACAAGGACGTTGTCGCGGTCGGACCGGGCTTGGGAATCGACTCGCGTGCTCGCGAAGTCGTCGAGTACGTGATCGGCAACTTCGAGGGAACGGTCGTGCTCGATGCTGACGGCATCACGCACTACACGGACCGTGCCGAAGACCTGGCGTTTGCAAGGGGGCGAATTGTTCTGACGCCGCATCCGGGAGAGATGGCGCGGTTGCTCGGTTTGACGGCGCGCGCGGTCGAAGAAGACCGCTACAATGCGGTCCAGGAGTGCGTGGAACGCACGGCGCAGATAGTGCTGCTGAAGGGCCCGCACACGATCGTCGAGTCGTTCGGCGAGCCGCCGACGGTGAACTGTACGGGCAATGCAGCGCTTGCGACGGGCGGTTCGGGGGATGTGCTCACGGGAGTGATCGCCGCGATGGCGTGTCAGATGCCACCTCGCATGGCGGCGGTAGTGGGTGCGTACGTGCACGGCTTGGCCGGTGAAACGTGGTTGGAGGGGGACCGAGGCATGATCGCGTCTGAGATAGCCGACGCTCTACCCGGCGTGATCCGTAGGCTGCTGGCTGCTCCGTGACTCACTCATGATGGCCGGACAGGCTGTGCCTCGATATCTAGCCGGTATATCCTAGCCCAGCCACGGTTACCGTCGACAGCGCGTGCGCGACGGTCGCATCATCGACGCTGAGCAGCTCGGTGGCTCTGTCTCGCTGTACGACTCTGAGCGCTTCCGGTTCGCGACCACCCGATGGTAGCGGCCGACTCACTCCACAGACAGCGACAATATCGGGTGCTGCAATCGAGAAGCTGGACACTGGTGCATCTCCTACCGTGACTTCGACGGTCAGTCCTGTGGGGGCGATGGTTAGCCGGTCAACAGCGTTCTTTCCACGTATCATCGCCGCAGCGCGGGCGATGCCGCGTTTGCCGGCGAGCGGAGCCAGCGGCAGCATGGCGGCTCCGACAAGGCGATTGTAGCCGCCGTCTTTGCGTTCGCGGGTCACTATCGTCGTGTGCGGATCTTGGGTGACGTCAAACCCAGACTCTCGCAACAGCGCAGCTCCGGCAGCGACCTGATCAGTTGGGGCGACGGTTCCAAGAGCATGGCTGCCGTGCCATCTCTTGAGCGGATGGGCGGCTTCAGCGCTGACGAGCCACCGTTCGGTGAGCTGCACGGGGTAGCCTCGAGTTGCAAGCAAGCACTCGGCCAGTACCTGGTTACGAACGTCCGCGTTATCAAGGTATACCGCTGTTTGTCCCACCACTCCATGCATTCCCGTTGCGGTGATAAGCGCCGCTAGCCGGGTGCCAGGTCCGTCTCCAGCCGTGTGCTGTTCCGCGAGCAGTGCCGCGAACTCGAAGGCTAACCAGGCGCGGCTGGCCGACTTCAGCGAGTACAAGATATCCAGCTCCGTCCGGTCCCCTCCGTAGGCGCGTACAGATGTCAGCAACTGCGTCAGCGGGGTCGAATCGATCGGCATGGGGTGAGCACTCTAACTGCTGACTCTGAACGATGCAGGGGGTGACATCACAGTTACCTAGAGCAAGGCGCGCTTCGGCCGCTACTGAGTCCTGAGTATGAGGTGAAACCCGAATTTGGTTTCGACCACATCGCTGAACTCGTCACGAAGCAGCGAGAAGGCTGCGGCCTCGAACTCGGGCACGGTCTGTCCACGGCGGATCGTACCGATGTCGCCGAGCTTCGAGCGCGTCGGCCCATCGGAATACTCACGCGCCAGCCGTCCGAAGTCATCACCAGTGCACAGCTTGCGAAGCAGCCGGGTGACCAGCTGCTCCGCGTCGCGGCGGCTGCGCGTCACTCCTTCGATGGTCGCTTTGGCGTCGGCGTGACTGATCAAGATGTGCGACACGCGGACTTCGGAAACGGCTTCATCACTCGGCACCAGCTTGTCGCGAGCAGCACACGGCTTGGCGGCGTCCTCGTCCAGGTCATTCGCGCTCTCGGCTGCCTTCGCTTCATCGGGTGGGGCGTCAACGACGATCGCGGCGCCCGCGTCGTTCGGCTGACGAGTGCCGGCGCCGCAGGCGGTGACCAGGACACCTGCAACAAGCAGGCCACGCCGACGCTGTGCTCGACCCGGGAACCGGTCGCTTTCGTCCTCGCGAGCGGCGCCGGCCTTTGTTGGCCGCGTCACGTCGCCTCCGTCACATCGATTTCGCATGCGGCCATTTCAAGGCGCGCGTTGTCGGGGCGCATCACGGTCACCGACAGCTCCCAGTAAACGCGACCGGGCGCGCCGACTCGTCCACTTGGGAGCGGAAGCTGTCCCGGTTCAGGCAACGGTAGCTCTCCGATGTACTCGTCGTCGTCGTTTGCGGCTAGCAGCTGCTCGGCCGACCAGAGCCTTTCCAGGCCATCGTCGCCGAGCGCAATGTCCGTGCGTGGTCGGGGGCCACTGCCGGTCTCATCTCGCGCGACGACCAGCTCAGCGCGCACGCGCTCGACCCACGCGCCCGGACCCAGCTTGACTCGACACCACACCGTGGGCTCTGGATCGCTGTGTATCGCGACCTCCATGGTTGGCGGTACCCGGCGCTCGCGCCGTAAAGTCCGACCGAACGCAACGCCCACCAGCCCGCCGGCCAGTGCCGCAGCGATCGCAGCGAGCAACAGATTCGGAGGCGCGTCGCTGATGACGGTCTGGACCAACAGCGCGAGCCCAGCGCCTGCGACGGGGCCCGCGACGAACGGCAGCGCGTAGCGAGCCAAGATGCGGCCAACGCCTTCGCCCCCGGTCGCCTCGACTGAGCGAGGC
Organism: Polyangia bacterium; assembly: GCA_030430975.1. Taxonomy (GTDB): domain Bacteria; phylum Myxococcota_A; class Polyangia; order Polyangiales; family Polyangiaceae; genus JAUIKB01. The sequence goes on along the minus strand of JAUIKB010000299.1, from coordinate 1,945 downwards.
CGATACGACAAGCGCGTGGGGTGTTCCGAGGGCATGACCGATGGGGGCGCGGGCGCGCTGCGTCTCGAACGTAGCGCGCGAGGTGGACTTGAGGCGAGGATTGTCGTGCTGCATCGAGTCCTCACTGAGCGGTGGAAGCCGCTTTCCCAGAGGTTGCGAATTGCCGGTGTGTCACGAGCGTTAGGCCTGCTGCCGAAATGACACGCGGTGTGTGTCCCGTTACCCGCGGAAACGCGGGACCCGCGTGAAAATACCCGTTGGATCGACTTGGCACGTGACTTGAAAGAGACCTCGTGAACTCACGCTGCGACCCGTAGCTTCACCCTCTTCAAGGAATCGATACATGACACCCTCCGGCGACTGCACACACCTCGACACTCCCGCCGCCGACAACGACACGGCCCCTGAGAGCGGGCGCCGGATCAGCACCGCCGAGTCTCGGCGCAGGTTTCGCGAGGAGCTCGGCGCCGTGATCCCGACCTTGCGTCCGCGCGCGCTCAAGTTATGTCTCAATCCAGTCGAAGCTCAGGACCTCTTGCAAGAGACCGTACTGCGCGCGTTGCGGTTTGAGGACAGCTACAAGTCCGGCACCAACCTGCGGGCATGGACGAATCAGATCCTGTTCAGCGTGTTCGTCACCCGCTGCCGAAAACTGCGCCGTGAGCGCCGCGCCCTCGACGCACTCAGCACCGATCCCTGCGCCTGGATGCAGCGTGACGCGGAGCCGATGATGCAGTCGCTTACGCCGAGCGTTCAGGTTGCCTTGGACGAGCTGCCGCCGCAGTTCGCGTCGGTCATCATGTTGGTGGACCTCGAGGAGCGTTCCTACAAAGACGCCGCCGCTAAGCTGGGAGTCCCGGTCGGAACCGTGATGAGCCGGCTGTTTCGTGGTCGTCGGCTGCTCGCCGCTCGCCTCGAAACGGAGCCGCAGCTTGCCGCGGCCTGATCCGTGGCTCGTCCTCTGACCGTAGCCTGCCTCTGGTAGGCTACGCCGCATGGCTGACGGTTCGCGAAGCAACCTAGCGTTCGTGATCTCGCTCGTCGTGCCCGGCGCTGGTCACGGCTTCCGCGGTCAGCCGCGACGCGGCGCTTACTGGATCGCGTTCTATGTCGGCGTGTCGTTCGCGCTGGCCGTTTTGTCGAGCGTGTGGCTGGGCTCGCTGGTGCTCATGGCGGTTGTGTCCGTCCTTTGGTACGTCGCGTGTGCGGCGGACGCCCGGAGGGTCGCGAAGGGGAACCACGAGCGCAACGGTTGGATTGCGCTCGCGGTGGCGTTGGTGATCGGCACCGTCGTCGCGCCGGTCATTCTGCCGGTCGTCGTTAGGCAGGTCGCCGTGGAGGCTTGGAAGATCCCCAGTGGTGGCATGTGTCCGACCTTGGCTCAGGGCGATCATGTGTTCGGTGACAAGACCGCATACCGCGCAGGCAGTCCGAAGCGCGGGGACGTGGTCATCTACCGGACGACGCGTGATGGTGCCGAATACGATTTCGTCCAGCGGGTGGTTGCGACAGGAGGCGACGAGATCGAAATTGGAGCTGACCATCGGCTCACGGTCAACGGTGAGTCACCGAAGTACACCCCGACCGGCGCGTCTGAGTGCGGCGGCGCCGTGTTCGAAGAGAACGGCTACCCGATTGCGATCGACGGCGCTGCCGCAGGCAAGCCTGTCAAGCTCACGGTTCCGCAAGGCCATCTGTTCATGCTCGGAGACAATCGAGCCAACTCAGCCGATAGCCGCATGTTTGGAACGGTGAGCAAGAGCGCGGTTCAGGCCCGCGCCTGGAAGATCTGGCTCAGCGGCGGCAGCCCGACGTGGCGCGACGTGAAGTGACGAAGCGCTTTGTGTTTCTGATCTTGCCCTCGATATCAGCCGTTGCGGCGGTGGGCGTTTTAGGGTGTCACTCCGCCACATGTGCGAAGGACGCGACGGCGGAGGAGCTGGCC
>JAUIKB010000298.1 GCA_030430975.1 Polyangia bacterium | reverse complement strand
TCCGGGTGCGGTGTCGCCTTGAAAGGGTCGGTGCCCCAAAATGCACTCGTACGTGATCACGCCGAGCGCCCAGATGTCGGTCCGCTGGTCCACGGTCCGCGCCCCTTCGGCCTGCTCGGGGCTCATGTAATACGGCGTGCCTAATAGCGCGCCGGTCGACGTTATCTGTGGTTCGTCGAGAGTCAGGTCGAGGCGCTTTGCGATGCCGAAGTCGAGCACCTTGGCGATGTCGGTATCATCATTGGTTACCAGGAAAATATTGTCGGGCTTTAGATCGCGATGGATGATGTCCGCCTCGTGCGCTTTGCGAAGCGCGCGGGCGACGTCCCGCATGATGCGCGCCGTCTCGATTGGGCTGAGCATGTCGACGCGTTCCAAACGCTCACGGAGGCTCTCCCCCTCCATGAGCTCCATGGCGATGAAGGGCGTCTCACCGTCGACGTCGTAGTCGATGATCTGCACCACGTGCGGGCTGCGGAGTGACGCGGCCGCGCGGGCCTCACGGGCGAAACGCGCCTGCACGTCCGGCTTGTCCGCTACGGCCGGATCGATCAGCTTGATCGCGACTTCGGAGTCGAGGGTGAGGTGACGGGCTCTCCAGACGCTGCCCATGCCGCCCTGGCCGAGCTCCGATACCAGTTCGTAGCGGTCCGCGATGACGCGCGTTGGTGGCGGATCCAAGTCGGTCATCGGGCAGCTTTCGGAGAGCAATTCTAGAGCAAAGCGACGGCTGTCGCATTACGCAAACAGGCTTTCCGAGCAGCCGGTCCTGTGTTTTTGCGGCAGATTTGACCTGAATTGAATTCAATTCAAGTTTGCTGTAGTTTGGGACGCATGGCTGGTGTGACAACCTCCGGTATCGGGCGGTCCAAGACGCGGGACCGTCTCATGGCGGCCGCCACGTCCGCCCTGCGCGAAAACTCCGGCGCGTTCGAGATGGCAGACGTGGCGCGTCGCGCGGGCGCCTCGCCCGGGCTTGCCTATCATCACTTCGGGTCCAAGGCAGGCCTGTTGGGCGCCGTCATCAGTGAGTTCTACGATCGCTATGACATGGTCGCCAATCAGAAATTCCCGCGTGGTTTAAGATGGGCGGAGCGTGAGCGTCGCCGCACGGATCACGTCGTGCGGTTTCTGTTCGACGATCCGATGGCTGCTATCGTGCTGTCTCGGCTGAGCGGTGCGCCTGAAGCCGCAGCCGTGGGCGCGACTCGCCTGGACGCGTTGACCGCGAAGGGTGCCCTCAACATAGCGACCGGGCAGCAGACCGGCGAGCTAGCCGCGGCGTTTGTGCTTGGCGGTTTGCGACAGACGGTTGCTCATGCGCTGGCGAGATCACATCCACCGTCGGTGTCCGACGTATGCGAAGCAGCCTGGCGTTTCATCGCCAACACATTGGAGCTGAAGGAGTTGCCGTGACCCAAACCGTCTCGCCGCCAGTCGATTCCGTCGATGACCTCAACACGGACCTGGCCAGAACCTATCGAGCCACTCACCGCCCACCGGCGGAGCTTGTCGAGCCGGACATCCTGCAGGCAGATATCGCCGCACTCGACGCGAATGGGTTTGTGGTAATCGAGAATCTGATAACGCCGGCTGAGGCAGCTGCCGCTAAGGCCTCCCTTGAAGCGCTGCTAGGTCCGGTTGGGCGAAACGCGTTCGAAGGCTTTCGTACCCAACGCGCCTACGCGCTCCTTGAAAAGACTCGTGCTGCGGACGCGTTGGTCGCCCACCCGCGAGTGCTCGCGCTGATCGAGCATCTCGTCGCGCCGGATCCGCTGCTGTCAGCCTGCTTGGCCATTCGTATCCTGCCTGGTGAGGCCGAGCAGATGGCACATGTCGACGACGGCTTCTATCCGCAGCCGCGGCCTCGGCGAGCGTTGGGAGCCGCCGCCATCTGGGCCCTCGACCCGTTCACTGCCGAAAATGGGGCGACGTCGATCTACGCGGGGAGCGAAAAGTGGGATGACGCGCGGCAGCCAACGCCCGCCGACGAGCGTTGTCCGGTCATCATGCCCGCCGGGTCGGTGCTCGTGTTTCCCGGCACGCTCTGGCATGGCGGTGGCGCCAATCGCTCCGACGCTTCACGACTCGTGCTGACCCCCCAGTACTGCGCGCCGTGGTTGCGCACGCAGGAAAACATGTCCTTAGCCGTCTCTCCGAAGACCGTTGCCGGATTGAGCGATCCGCTGCAGCGCTTGCTTGGGTACAACATCCGGCCGCCGTTCATGGGGCATGTGAACGGACTGCATCCGAAGCGCTTGTTGGAACCGTATCAGGGCTCGAAATAGATCGGTCGCGACGGCCAGCTTCGCGCCAGCCGGGTCCTACCGCTGGTCGGGCTGCTCCCGACTGCTGATGTGCTGCTCATGAGCCCACCGCTAACCGTGACTACCGCTTCACTTCACGGACGCTTGCTTCACCTGATTCGGCGAACATCTTGAGGACGTCCAGGTCCGACGCGTAGAACTCGATGTGTCGACATTTCGCACAGACTTGGACTTCGACGCCGACCGACAAGCGTTCGCTTTTCGCGCCAAAGAAGCCGGGCTTTCCGACTTCGACATACGCGGCCGCGATCGCGAAGGGCTTTACGCTATTGGAGAATTCGTAGTGCGGGACGCTCGCTTTCTCGATGACATAAAAGCGACGCGACCCACACTTCACACAACCTTCGGTGTTTGACATCCGGCGATGGTCGCACAGCGCGATCGGGTTTGGCTGGTCGACCGGCGCGGGGCTGCTGTTAACGGCGATTCGGATCGAGAAATGTTGCGACCGGCCGCTACGAGCTGGCTCTACGCCGCATGACAACACGATTCATTCGCTTGGGCGCACTGGCTCCAATTCTACTCTTGGCAGTCGCTGGCTGCACTTCCATGGGCTTCGGGTACAGCGAGGCGAAGCTCAGAGACGCTGTTAGCTTTGAGACCGACTGCCCGAAAGACAAGGTGAAGGTCCTCGAGGCGCACGAGGACGGCGTTGGCCACACCAAGTTCAAGGTCGACGCCTGCGGGAAGAAGCAGCGTTGGAATCGCTACGGCGCGGGCTATCACATGGAGGGCAAGGGTCCGATGGACACCGAGTAATGGGGGCATCACGCCGATCGGTGGTTTCCGTACGCAAATTGGCGAAGTCCATTGGCGCGGTAATCGCCGCGGGTTGCATCCAGCGGCACGCGCAATGTAGGCTCTAGACTCATGCGTTTGGCGTCCTGATCGCGCCTGCCGGAAGGCAGGCGTCGAAGCAAATCGAGACTGCACCTTGCAACAGGTGTGGTCCGGCACCTTTTTGTCAGGAATAGACCATTGAAAAAAATACGCATTGAAATACGTCAAGCTTCGCTTCAGGACGTTGACGCCCTCACCGAGATGTCTCACCGCACCGTGCTTGCCAAATATCCGAGCGTGATCGGTCGAGACGCAGTGGAGGGCTACGTCGCCAGCGGTGCCGTTCCAACCTACTACCGGGAACGGGTCGACCACTGTCGCGTGGGCTGGTTGGGCGAAGCCATCGTCGGTTGCTACGGAGTTCGAGACAACTCCGTCGATCTGATGATGGTGGATCTCGACCATCACCGAAGCGGGATCGGAGCGAGCTTACTGGAGGACGCTGAAGAGCGGCTCTTCAGTGTGTTCGATTCGCTGTTCTTGAACAGCTTTCGCGACAATCTGCAGGCCATCAACTTCTACAAGAAGCATGGCTGGGTGGAGGAAACGCAGTTCGATGATCCCGACTACGGGATCGCGATGACGAAGCTGATCAAAGCGCGTTAGCTGGCGATTAGGCGTCCGCTCCTCATGGAGCGGGCGCCGCTATGGCGTGAACCACGCGCTTAGCCTGTGTTCAGGAAACGATTATCTGCCGCTCAAGATCGCGGCGTCGCCCTTCCGTACTGTGGAATGGAAGGAGCTTGCCATGTCGTTTTGCACCAATTGCAGTGTCCCGCTGTCCCCCGGTCACCCGTTTTGCACGAATTGCGGAAGTGCTGCGCCGCAGCCGCAGCCGCAGCAGGTCCAAGCGGTGCCGTCGCCAGGGCTCGCTCCCGTGCCCGCAACCGCGCCGGCGGCGGGGAGTGCCGCGGTTGGCGGCCAGGGGATTCCGTTATGCCTCGGCTGCGGCGCACATGCTCCGACCGGGCGAACCGAGTGCGTCCTGTGCCAGCATCAATTCGGCGCTCAGCCGTGGCAGGTGCCCCCAAATCCGGACGGGACGTACTGGTGCGGCGTCCAGACCACGTTTCGCTGCGGCGCCTGCAATCGCGATTCACCGCTCAATCACCTCGATCTCGACGGTCACGTCACGTGCCTGCAGTGCGGCGTCGAGCAGCGCTACGACATCGACATCTGGGGCGATGGACTCGAGCTCGGACACAACATCGCCGACCTGGCCGGTCCGAACCCGCTTGGGCGGCAGTACCATCCGCCGTCGCAGTTCGATCCGGACGAAAACCCATTCGTCGAGATCGGCAGGCAGTACACCCACGGCACCGAAGAGACGATGATGATGAGCGGCTCCGGCACGTCGCAGCTCACGTTCAAAGCGTTCCCCGGTCATCCGCTATGCGGGAAATGCAAGTCGCCGTATCGGATCGTCAGCCGAGACCAGGCGGTGCTGACGGTTCAGTGTCCGGCTTGCCAAGAGGTCAAGCGACACGCGCTGCCCCCGGAGGTGCACGGACGTTTCAAAGGCATCGTCGGCACGATCGGCGCGGACGTCGACGCCGACATGCGCGAGGCGCGCGTGAACAGGGACCCTGGCGGTGCGGTGGCGATCTGCTGTCCTCAGTGCTCCGCACCTCTCGATGTCGCCGAGGGATCCACGATCGTACATTGCGGCTTTTGCCGGACTAACTCCCGCCTCACGCCAGCAACGCTTCGCGACTTGGGCCGTAGCGATGCGAAGGTGCTCACGTGGTGGCTATTGCTGGAGGGTAAGAGTCCGCAGCGCGTCGAACTCGAGAACGATTACGCTGAGGAGCGCCGCGAGCAGGCGGAGGCGTATCGGGTGCAGACGGCGCGGTCTGACTCACTGGACCCCCATGTCCCCCAGGCGGCGAAATCCAACGCTCCCAACGCTGGTGCCGTTCGGTCCATCGCCGCGGCCGGGGTGATGGTCATGGCGAGCGCTGGGGCGTTCATCGCGATGCGGGCCGGCGGGTATGAAGAGGACGAGTCCGACGAGGTTGCTGCGGCGGCCGTGGCGCCGCCGAAGGCTGTGAAGAAGCCGAAGCCAGTGGTTCCGCTGAGTTTGACGTGGACCGGCAAGCTCGTCGAAGCCGAGGGCAAGAAGCTCAAGAAGGGTGCCGCGTGCAAGCTCACGTTTGAGGGCACGAACAAGCGCGTGAGTCAGCTGCAGCTGCGCTGCGGGGGGCGCGTTCTGTACGATACGAAGACGCCGGTCGCGGGCATGAGTCAACTCGGCTGGCGTCTTTACGAGCGCCCGGATGCGGGAGGTTGGGCGTACACACTCAACTATCAAGACACCGGGTCCCGCACCGGTCGACCACAGGCAACACTGGATACGCGTGGCGCCAAGAGTGCGATCTTCGACAACGCTGCGGAAAAGTTTCGCGTGAAGATCAAGTTCGACCCGTACAGTTCAGCGCGGCAAGGCGAACCGCTGTACGCGACGCCGCGCGCTTTCGTTAACGTGGCGCGCAAGGCAGAAGTGTCGAGCGTCAGTGGCGCCAAGCCACCGGTCGCCAAGGGAGCTCAGTGCAACGTCAAGCTGACCCCTTCGGCGCTGTACGAAAAGCAGGCGATCTGTAAGACCGAGATTCGGTGTGGCGCCAAGGTGATCTACGGCACGGGAACGTTTGGGTACGCTGCCTGCACGCTGGATGACAAGGGCAATCCGATCGCCTTCAAGGATGACGACTTCACCTCCACCGGCGGTGACCCGAAGCTCGACCTGAGTCTGGCCACCTTGCAGGCGAAGTTGTCGGATGACCCGGATGCCGGACAGTGGGACCTGACGCTGGCGATCGAGCCGGAGTGAGGTCACCGCCATTCTGAACCGTGCGTCGACGTGTGCCGAATCGAAGCCGACTCAACTGGATCGAACTGATATGTCAAATACGGAAGGTTGCGTGAAATGCGGCTCGCGTCGCTTCTTCGTCATCGAAAAGGCGAGCGTTCCGCACTACGAGTTCTCCAACAGCGTGAAGCCGTTCGCGATCGCCGCCGCGTACGTGGAGGTAGGCAAGGCGGGCTTCTTCGGTGCCAAGAGCGAGCGCGTGTCGGTAGGGGTCGAAGTCCAGGTTTGCGCCAAGTGTCGACACGTCGAGTTCTACGCCTCGGATCTGGACGTCCTCAAGATGTTCGCCGAATCCGGTGAGGCGAGCGTTCGTGAGGTCAGGCGGTAGTCCTTCACGGATTGCCCGCTTACGTTGCGATTGGTCCGTCGGGCGATACGTGGCGGGTCGGAATTGTGCGTTGACGCACTGGGGTGGGTTCCGGAACGCCACGGCGCGACGTGCGGTCAGTAGGCGGGCGGTAGACGGTTGGTCGAGCCGGAAAAGCTGTCTCCGACCGTCGGTTCGGGTCACAATCACCTGTGTCCTTCGCGGGTCGATTTCAGCAGCTAGTCTTGGCTACGGCCGTGGCAGGCTGCACTCACTCACCTGCGGCTTCGCCAAGCGGCGCGGACCCATCCGCGCAGACGGCTGCACGGTCGGATTCGTCGTCGTCTGACCAGCCGCGCGCATCGCGAGTGCCGGCGTGGCTAGAGAGGCATTTGGAATCGGTTCAGCTGCCGACGGTTGACGATGGAGACCCGTTGGCTGATGCGCCCCACGTGCTCGTAACGGTGGAGGGCGTCCTGATCGACGGGGTGTGGGTGAAGCTACCCGAGGAACGTCCAGGATGCGTAGCGGACAGAGACGGCACGGTGAGTGGCCACCTTGCGCAGATACGCGACAAGTTTCGCAAGTCGCGGGGGGTGTATCCGCACGAGCTGAACCTGTGGATCGACCAGCGTGTGGATGCAGCCATCGTTGATCGCGTGAGAGAGCGTATGGGATGGGCGGGCTACGATCAATTGGGGTTCGTGAAGCGTCGGTTAGGCGGCGGTTGGGTGCGAACGTTGGTAGTCGAGCGCGGGTCGCTTAACGGCGA
>JAUIKB010000297.1 GCA_030430975.1 Polyangia bacterium | reverse complement strand
TCGCCCTGGGGATCCCGGGCAGCCGAGAGTGGGACGATGATCTCACCCGAGCTCGTGCTGCGCTCAATTGGGAGAAGCACTTCGACCTGGCGTTTGACACGGACACAGCCCGGGCGTTTCACGACGAAGACCTAGACGTCGATACCGACTTCTGTGCGATGTGCGGCCATGACTGGTGCAGCGTTCGCATCAGCAAGGAGATCACTGAGTTCGCGTCAGGGAAAGCAGACGGTTTCGAGCGCGAGCGAGTGCTCAAGAGCGCTGCACTGACCGCCGAGCAGCGTGAGATCCTAGAGCGCCGCGGCGTGCTGTCGCCTGATGAGATCCACCGGCTTGCCAGCAAGACGCGGGCTGCTGTGGGCGGCGACGACGATAAGGCGTCGTGCCACAGCGACTACGTCCCGGCGGACGAGGCTCGCAAGCTACAGGACGGGTTGGTCCAGCTCCGAGCGAAGCCCCCCGCGCCGCCAGCAGAATAGCCCGCCCGCGCGGCGGCTAGTCGCAGCTGAACTGCACCTTAAATGCGCTGGTTGGGCAGTTGTCTTTGCAGGATGCCTGGCACTCGTCGGCGTTGTCCCCGCTAAACCGGCGCTCGCTGCCGTCCTCGCACGTGCATAGGCATTTGCAGCTCTCCCCGCCCCCGCCGCACCCTTGGGCCAACAGCACGCCGGCTAGGACAGCCGCCACTACAGCAACGGATCGCATCGATCGCACCATTAGATAAATGTCGACGAGAACCGCGGGCCCGTCAACCGGCGACGACGCCGGGCCTTCTGCGCATGTTCCAGCTGCTGGTAGGATTGGCCCAATGAAGCTTACGAAGCTGCTTGTTCCCGTAGATTTTTCGGAGTGCTCACTGGCCGCTGTTGTCACTGCGGCGGAGCTGGCGCGCCATTTCTCCTCGGAGCTCCATCTGCTGCACTGTTCGGAGCATGCGGGCGTAGCGTCGGAGGACCTTTGGGTTGGCAACCGTGAGGCCGGGCGCGGACGGAGCCTAGGAGATCTTATTCTGGACAACGAGCATCGCGAGATGCACGAGTTTCTTGAGAAAGTGCCGGAGCTCTCGGACGTTCACGTCGAAGTTGGCATCGCGAAAGGTTACCCAGCGGAAACAATTTGCGAGGCCGCGAAGCGGGGCGATTACGATGTCGTCGTGATGAGCACGCACGGACGCCGTGGGTTCAGAGCGCTGCTCATCGGCAGCGTTGCCGAACGCGTGGTGCGTTTATGCGAGCGTCCGGTGCTAACCGTGCCCGGTGTTACGGGTGCTGACGAGCCCAAGCCGTGAGGCTACTGGCAGTGGCGACCGAGGTCGGTGGTGTCGACTGAGCCGACGCCATTCCACTCTAGGGCAGGGTCAAACGCGTCGTTGCTGTTCAGATCGCCGGTCGAGATGCTGCACTTGCGGCGCAGTGTGTTGGTGTCCGAGCTGGTGACACCGGCTCCCCACCCGTTGGGCGGCTGCTCGCCGACGCGACCAAACGTGTCCTGCGTAGAGCCGTTGCAGGACAACGTGTAGGCGTCGTCGCCGTTATGCTGCAGACCGCCTAGTTCGATGCCGCACCCGTTGATGAGGTTCTTGCAGATCGCGACGGTTCCGCCTGCGGCGAGCAGGTGGGGCCCGATGGTGAGCGGAGTGCCAGATGTGCTGCCGTTCGTGTAGAGCATCAGTTCGCAGTTGACGAGGTCGATCGATTGACCGCCGACGTTGTGGAGTTCGAGGATCTTGGTCTGCCCGTCCTCGATGTACTCACTGATGATCAGACGCGCAGGTCCGGTACCGCCACCGACGCCGCCGGCACCGCCACCGGCCGAGCCGCCAGACCCGCCGCTCGCCCCGGAGCCGGCCATCCCGGCTGAGCCGCCTGACGTCGATCCGCCGGCGCCTCCGTTCATCGTGCCGGCGGTTCCGCCCATGCCGGCGGTGCCGGCTGTCCCCGCCGTACCGGCCGTGCCCGCCGTACCGGCTGTCCCCGCCGTGCCAGCGGTACCCGAAGTTCCACCCACGCTTCCACCGATCGGGCCATCGAGCCGGTCCGGCGATGCGCAGGCCAGAATGCAAGAACATGCGACGAGGCCAAGAAGCTTTGACTCGTTCGCGGAGAAGTAAGCCATCAGCCTAGCGGCTTAGCGCCAGACGCTCGGTCGTTCAAGCTCCGTCGGAATGTCTGCGACCGCCTGGTCGGCCACTTGCGCGAACCATCGTTTTTTTCGCCCGCCGCGGGATGAGCGAGCGGCGCCCCGGAAACGGTTCAAGAAAGCTGCCGCGCAGGGTTTCGAGCTGAGCCGCGCCGGTTTCGCGAACCTCTTGGGCGTGGGTTTGACATAGCCGCAGCGACCGCTCGACCACGTCGACGCTGGCGCCTCGCGGGTCGCAGGGGAGGGCGAGAGCGCCTGTGGCGGCGCTGAGTGAACGGCACATTTCGCACATCTGGTCGGAGGCAGCCATGGTCGACAAACCTTGCCCGCTGCGCCTTCTGAGGGCCAAATCCCCACCCAACATTTTGCCCTCCGGCCCCACCCGCGTTCCAATTGCTTCGATGCGATTGCCAGTCACACTCATCTGTCTGCTGCTACCCGCCTGTGGAGGCGGAACACCGGCCTCTGATGCGCCTGCTCCGCGGCCATCGGCGCCCGCGCCGACGCCGAGCGCACCGGTTGACCCAGCGCCGGCTGCGTCAACCGCCGCCTCAGCCCCAGCGACCGCGGCGCCGGAGCCGCCCAAACCGCCGCCGCCATTTCCCGACGCCCCGTTTCCGCCCAAGGACTTCGAACCTCCACATCCAAAGACCGCTAGAGAAGGCGACGGAAAGTGGACTCCGCTAGGTGACGCAGACGCCGGCGACCGCGTCGCCAAGACCGACCCGCCGCTGATGTATCGAACCGTGCTACATCCGCACAGCTTCAATAAATACCGCAAAGTAACCGTCGCAGCGATCGACCTCAGACACGTCGAACTGCGGCTTGTCGCTGGGACAAAAGAACCGACGTCGCGGCGGATTCCTGCCAGTGAGCGACCCGGCCTGATCCCGGAAGACGATCAGAAGAGCTTGCTGGCGGTGTTCAACGGCGGATTTCAAGCCGCGCACGGAAACTGGGGCTTCGTGCTAGCTGGCAAGACGTTTCAGCGACCCAAGGACCACGCCTGTAGTTTCGTGCTCAACAACGACAAGACGATCAGCATCGGTACCCACGGAACGTTGTCTCCGGCACCGGATTCGTTTTACGGGTTGCGCCAAACGCCGCCATGCCTGGTCGAAGACTCTGTCCTCAATCCGAAGCTTACGAACGGTCAAGCGCGACTATGGGCGGGCGGCGGCGGAGGGCGAAAGACACGGCGACGGTCGGCAGTCGGACTGGACAAGACCGGTCGGACGCTGTTCTACGCGATCGGAGAGGAATGCAGCGCCCGCTGGCTGGCCGAGGGCATGAAGATCGTCGGCGCCGTCAATGCTGCGCAAATGGACATCAACTGGTCGTACACGCGGTTCTTACTGTTCGGTGAGAACGCAGAAGAACCGCGCGTTCATGTCACTAGTAAATTGATACCCAAGCTTGAAGGCTCCAAGCGCGGCTACGTGGAACGCAAAGCGTCCCGTGACTTTTTCTACATCAAGACCCGCGCAAAGCCGCAGTAGAGCTCGGCTGGTTGGGAAGGTTTCTGAGCACCGAATAGCGCCCGAGTAGGAAGCTGACCAGTGCGATCATGACGGCGAGCACAATCAGTAGAACCACCATCGTCGGGTTGCTTCGGCGTGCGTCAGCGCCGGCGGCTTTGAGCGCCCGTTGCGCCTTCTTATCGACCTGCGGATAGAGTTCCAGGAGATTGGTTCGCGTCTCCTCGTCGTTCCATACACCCTGATCGGCGATGCTGATGCGGCCCGGTGGCGCAGAGCTTCCGGTCGTCACTTGCGTCTTGTCGTCCGCGTCGGGCGTCCGATCGATCACACCGGTTGTGGTGTCTTCCGGTAGTTCCGGGTCGATCTCCGTGGCCAGAGCGCTGACATGCGCGTCGATTTCTGGAGCGTCGAGCTGGGTCGTCGATTCGGCCGGTGGTGGCGGCGGCAGGAGTGCGTCGCTCAGGATCAGCTCGTCGTCGTCGCTATCCCCGCCGGTGAGTTCGGCGTTCCAGTACGCTCGCGCCTGTGGGGACGCAAATGGGAGGAGCGCAAGCGCCAAGCTTTCGGCGGAGACGTGGCGGTCGCAGGCCTTGCTCGCCAGAGCCTTCATCAAGGTGGCCTCGAATGCTTCGGGCAGGTCCGGCTCAAGCTCTCTTGGCGGTTTTACTTTCTCGAAGGCAACGGCTCTTAGCAGGTCCGCCAGGTTGCGCCCGGTCCGGGGCAAGCGTCCCGTCGTGAGCTCGTAGAGCATGATGCCAAGCGCGTAGATGTCGGCGCGCTCGGTGATCGGCTTTTCGCCGCGCGCCTGTTCCGGGGCCATGTACTCCGGTGTTCCGACGACGGTTTTGGCGATCGTTAGCGAGTCGCCCGGCGCGTCGGCTTTGAGTACACGCGAGACGCCGTAGTCCATCAACTTCGGCGTCATCGTGCGCCCGTCTCGCGCCAGGAAAACGTTCTCTGGCTTGAGGTCGCGGTGGATCACCCCGTGCTCGTGGCCCGATGCGATAGCGCTGATGATCGGCAGCATCACGCCGATCGCGTCCGGAAGGGCGAGCTTGGGCGTGCGGTCGAGCATCTCCGCCAGCGTTTCACCTTCCAGGTACTCCAGGACCAAGTACGGCATGCCCTGCTCGACGCCGAAATCGAACATTTCGACGACGTTTGGATGACGCAGCCGAGCGGCGTTCTTGCCCTCGCGTAAGAAACGCTCCACCGCGTCGTCCGACTCGGACAGATGCGCGCGCATGACCTTCAGCGCGACTCGCTTGTCGAGGCGTTTATTGTGTGCCTCATACACTTCCGCCATACCGCCCTCGCCGATCAGCCGAACGACTTGGTAGTGGGCCAGCTCGGCGCCCGGTTCCAGTCGGGGTGGGGCGTCGGGTTGGATCGGGTCACCGGGCATCTGAGCGTCCGACGAGCATAGCCCACCGCAGGCCGCTGGTAACCGCCAGCGATCGATCCGACCAGGTGCAGTTTCGATGCTGAATGCCCATAAATTTCAGCTGCTTGAATAAGCTGCTCGCCCCTTATCAGCGGGTCGAGGTACGCTCCAGAACAGCCGCGTGTCCTCCGATTCGAGCTGTGTAGACCCCGAAGCGATGACCCTCCCACCTCCGTCAGCCCGGGGCGGCGTTCCGTACTTCGAGCCGGTCGTGGGCACTGTGATCGGTGACTGTTACGAGGTGCGACAGACGCTCGGACGCGGTGCGATGGGCCTCGTGGTCTTGGCGCGCGACCAGTTTCTCGAGCGCGACGTAGCGATCAAGTTCATCAGGTTCGACCAGTCGAAACAACGCGGCATGCGTCACGCACTGGCGAGTGAGGCGAAGCTGCTGGCGCGGATTCGCCACGAGAACGTCGTGTCGGTGTACGCCTTCGGTGAGCACGAGAACAACCCGTACTTCGTGATGGAGCACGTTGCCGGACGCGATCTGGCGGGCGTGCTGTCCGAGGGCAGGCTCTCGTTGGACGATGCGCTCGGCGTGTTGGACGGTGCCTGTCGCGGAGTGCAGGCGATTCACGACGCAGGGGCGCTTCACGGCGACATCAAGCCGGCCAACGTCATGCTCGGCGACTCCTCGAGGGTGGTGGTCACGGATTTCGGCGCAGCGCGATTACTCAGGTCGCCCGCTGAGGCAGCGGCGTTTGGGACGCCCGCCTACATCGCGCCTGAGCTGCTCGGCGACCCACAACGCGAAGAGCTGCGCTCGCGAAGCGATGTGTACTCGCTAGCGGTCCTGGCATACGAAATGTTGAGTGGCCAACAGCCATTTACGGATGAGGACATCGCAGCTGTGCTGACCGCGCACGTCACGCGTTTACCGGACCCCATCTCGACCGTCGATTCCACCGTTCCTAAAGCGTTTGACAGTGTGCTTGCCCGGGGTCTTGAGAAAGACCCAGCCCAGCGGACCGAGTCTGCCGGAGCGCTGCGCGAGCAATTGATTGAGGCGCGCGACTCGATCGTGAATTCGGGTACCGGAAAGCGCTTCGTCGTCGCAGACGACGACCCCGTGTTTCGTATGCTCGCTCAGGAACTGTTGATCCGCGCCTATCCGGGAGCGGAGATCGACGCGGTGGAGGATGGCGAGCAGGCGCTGCGCGCCGTGGCCGAGCGCGCCACAACGCTGGCCCTGGTAGATCTCGAGATGCCAGGATTCAGGGGTGTTGAGGTGGTCGAACGACTTCGACAGGCGGAAGACACGCGGCGGATACCGGTCGTGGTTGTGACCGGTGAAGGCGGCGCTCGGGATTGGCAGCGCATCGCGTCGCTCGGTGCTGCTGGGTTCCTCATTAAGCCAGTCGACCACGGTGCGCTATTGGCCTTGGTGCGGCGGCTCATCGGCGAGTCGGACTGAGTCCACGTGGACGGAGAAGGCCGCAAGAGCATCCTGCGCCTTGAGCTGGTTCCGCGGGGCTACGACACCGCGCTGCGGGATCAGATTCTAACCGTCACAACCGTGACGACGGCTGGGCTGGCCGTGTACGGTGTGGTCGCCACCTTGGCCGTGTCCCGTGACCTTGCCGCGCTTGCGGTGTCGGTCGCGCTAGGAATCTGTTCAGCCGCCGCGCACGTCAGTGCGCGGCGCGGCCATCCGAACCGCGCCGCGGCCCTGCTGGTGATCGGTACGGCTGGCTGCGCCGCGGCTTTGTCGTTTCTGTTCGGCGGGGTCGCGGGGCCGGCCTACCCGACGTTCGTATTGGTCGTGCTACTCGCCGGGCTACTGAGCGGTGTTCGCTCCGCGTTCATCGTGGCGGTGTTTGCCGGGGTTATCGGGGGCGTCTTGTACTTTTTGGAGCGCTCCGGGGATCTGCCGGCTGGAGCAACGCTCGACCCACTGTCCTACTTGATGGTGCATATAGCGGTGCTCGGATGTGCGGCTACGCTGCTCGGTGGCGCGGTGCGCGTTATCCGCGACGCGTTGACCGCCGCCCGGGAGAACGCTGCCGCACACCAGGCGTCGGATGAAAAGTTGGAGAGCGTTCGAGAGGAGCTCA